>CAZQRO010000007.1:2177-34961 GCA_964595785.1 uncultured Eubacterium sp. | reverse complement strand
AAATCATTTTATATAATATTAATAACATTTTCATACCGGTTTATGATAAAATATTTATATTAAATAAGATTAGTATTATTAAGTATGGAGGTTTCTATGGAAATAGAAAGAAAGTTTCTTATTAAAGAGTTGCCGGAGAATTTGTCATCATACAATTATTTAGAAATTGAGCAGGCTTACCTGTGTACTGAACCGGTAATACGCATCAGAAAACAGGATGATGAATACTATATGACATATAAATCAACAGGTTTTCTTTCCAGAGAGGAATATAATCTTCCCCTTACTAAAGAAAGTTATTACCATTTGATTAAAAAAGCAGATGGCAATATTATCACTAAAAAACGTTATCTGATTCCATTTGAAAAATATACTGTTGAACTGGATATTTTCGAAGGAAGGTTTGACGGGTTAATTATTGCTGAAGTTGAATTTCCTTCCGAAGAGGAAGCTAATTCATTTTCAGAACCGGACTGGTTTGATGATGATGTGACTTTTTCTGATAAATATCATAACAGTACTTTAAGCAGACTGCCCGCTGACTGACGTACTTAAGTTCTAATGAAAATTGTTTTGAATTCCAAACACTATAAAAATAAAGCTCCTGCGGTAATTTTTACGCAGTTCTACGGAAAGGTATGGTATCACTATGAATTTAGCTGCTATTTATCATCGATGTGTTGACAATTACTGCTATTGTCTCAATGAAAATGATGTAATTATTTCTATCAGAACCGGATACGATATAACAAAAGTTACGCTTTTATACTGTGATCCTTTTAAAACAGGTATTATGGGGTCTAACAGTTCTAGAGAACCTGATAAAATAGAGATGACGGATAAAAAGTTTCTAGAGAACCATATTCTCTGGAGTGTAAAGATTACCCCTCCATTTAAAAGATTAGAGTATCACTTCTTAATTGAAAACGAAACCGAAAAATATTTTATGAATGAAGACCGCTTCTATACGCCCTATGAGTTTGAACATTATACAGGCCGTCATCAGACATTTATGTTTCCCTGGATGAATCCTTCAGATATCATTAAAACGCCTGATTGGGTTAATGATACAATCTGGTATCAGATATTTATTGACCGTTTCTGTAATGGTAATCCCGATATTGACCCTGAAAATGTAAAGCCATGGCGCGCGCCTGACAAATCCGTTAAATATATGGATTATTATGGTGGGGATATTTCTGGAATTACCGGCAAATTAGACTATCTCAAAGACCTTGGCATAACAGGACTTTACCTGACTCCCATATGTAAGGGCCGCAGTAATCACAAATATGATACCATCAGTTATACTAAGTTAGACCCTCATTTCGGTTCAGATGAAGATATGACTGAAATGGTGTCAGAGGCGCATTCCCGCGGAATCCGCGTTATGATGGATGGGGTATTTAACCATACCGGTGGATTCTTTAAGCCCTGGCAGGATGTTGTTAAAAATGGTCCCGCTTCTAAATATTATGACTGGTTTATGGTTAATGCGTGGCCTTTTAAGTCCAGCGGCTGGTCTGTTAATGCCAAAGCCGGCAATTATTACACATTTGCATTTTTTGACGGAATGCCTAAACTAAATACTAACAATCCTAAAGTAATTAAATATATTATCAAGGTATTAAAAGGCTGGATTGATAAATATAATATTGATGGAATACGATTAGATGTTGCGGGTGAAATCTCCCATACTCTCTGCAAAGCAATACACAGTGAGCTTAAGGCAGTTAAACCTGATTTCTACATACTTGGCGAAATATGGCATGACAGTACACCATGGCTTCGCGGTGATGAATACGATTCTGTTATGAATTACCCCCTTGGTGATAGTGTCAACGATTTTTGGTCAGATAAATCAAAAACCTCTACAGATTTTCAATATGCAGTCAACAGATGTTTTTCAATGTATCCCGAACAGATTAATCGTGTACTTTTTAATTTATTAGATTCACATGATACAATCCGTCTGGCTACTAAATTAAATAATCTTCATGTCTTCTATCAGCAGCTTGCAGTATTATTTACCATGCCCGGTACTGTCTGCATATATTACGGAACGGAAATTGCATTAGAAGGCGGTCATGACCCTGACTGCCGTCGTTGTATGCCCTGGACACAGATTAACCATGGTGAATATCACGAAAAAATTGCAATCGTTAAATCTCTTATTGCATTGAGAAAAGCTTACCCTGTACTCCGCAGCAATTTATACCGATTTATTAATATTCCGGAAAGTACTAGGATTCTGTGTTACGAAAGATATGATGAGGATAACGATAAAAAAATAACCGTTGTGCTAAATTGCAGCGGCAACGATTATTCTATTAATATTTCTAAAAAATCACAGTTGTTTTCATTAGGTTATAAGCATAATACTTTACTTCCTGATGGTATATTGATTTACAACTAAATAAGTTTTACTATTTTAATAGATTTGTCTCTAGACAAATCTATTGCTTTATTACCGCTTATGACAACAGGTTTTCCAAGTGCATTGTTATTAATCATTGCAATCTTGCCTTCTTCTCCGTCACTTAGTAAAACTGTATTGCTTACATATGACTGTGCTGTTTTCTGTAAAAATAACAGCAAAAACTTCGGTTCGAAAATATCGATGCATTTTTCAAAATATTCTATTACATCAAATGGGGACATCCCTTCTCTGTATACACGATTTGAAGTCATTGCATCATATACATCTGCGATTGCCACAATTCTTGCCATTTCATCTATCTGCAATCCCATAAGTTTTCTCGGATAACCTTTTCCATCATATCTTTCATGATGCATTAATGCTACATTTTTTATTCTTGCATCTATCGGCTGGTCTTTTAAAATATCATATCCAAATACCGGATGCATCTGGATAATTCTATATTCCTTATCCGTAAGTTTTGCAGGTTTGTTAATAATTTCTCTTGGAATTTTTATTTTGCCAATATCATGCAAAAGCCCTGCTACAGTCAGTATATCTGCATCATCATCCGAATATCCAAACCATCCTGCAATAACATTACATATAAGTGAAACACTCATCGAATGTGCAAATGTCAAATCATCATATCCACGCATGCAGTTTAGCATATCCATCAGATTGTGATTAGTTTTATTTGCTGCAATAACCTTCTTAACATCAAGAATCATTTTCCTGATATCAATTTCCTTGTTCTTTAAAACTATATCATTTAATTCAACTTTCAACTCGTTAACAGATTCGTTAAACTGTTTATCGAACTCCATGAATTCTTGGGATTTCTTAATTTTTTCAAAATATCCTGATGGTTCTTCTAACTGACTGCTTTTCATAAAAAGTTCATCTAACTCTGATTTTTCCACCACTTTTATGACTACTACATTATAATTATCCATTCTGTTAATAGTTTCTCTATCAATGATACTTCCAAACGGAACTATCAAACGTCCTTTAGAATCATACACATCTCCCGCCAATTCCATTCCATCTTCTGCTTCCGAAAGTAAAATTCTTTTAAATGCCATGCTATAATGCCCCCTTTACCATTACGTTTCTATATTCTTCCGACGATATCGGTCTTGAGAAATAATATCCTTGAATTTCATCACAGAAAATATCTCTTAGAAATTCATATTGTTCTTTTGTTTCCACACCTTCCGCAATAATCTTCATATTAAGAAGTTGTCCTAATGATACAATAGTAGAAACCACAATATCACCCTTTGAATCACCTATATCATCCACAAAACTTTTATCTAATTTCAAAATATCTACCGGAACATTTTTTAACATATTAAGCGATGAGTAACCTGTCCCAAAATCATCCATCAATATCTTGAAGCCTATTTTATGTAATTCATCAATTATATTAATCAAAATATCTGCTTCCGTAAACAGTGTTGTCTCTGTAAGTTCAAGCTGGATATATTCCGGAGGAATATCATATTTTTCAAGAATGTCTTTATATTCCTCTATAAATCTGAGATTATATAGCTGAAGCTGCGACAGATTAACCGACACCGGCACAACCATGCAGCCTTCATCCAGCCATTTTCTAACATCTCTGCATACATGCTCAAACATATATTCATCTAAGTCCACAATAAAGCCATTATTTTCAAATACCGGTATGAATTCGTTTGGAAAAATCATTCCGATTTCTTCATTATACCATCTCACCAATGCTTCTGCACCTGTTAATTCACTTGTTGAAGAATTATATTTTGGCTGGTAATATACCTTAAATTCTTCATTTTGAAGAGCTTTTTCCATCATATTTTCAATTTCCTGATCTTTTAGAATCTTCTGCCTTAACTCTTCATCATAAATTGCATATATTTTTCTGTGCTTACCCTTTATTGATTTCTTAGTCAGCTCCGCCCTGTCCATAGCGGTGTCAATTTGGAACATTCTCTTATCAATAGGATAAATGCCAATAGACAAAATAATTTCATAATTCTTCTCATTGCATGATTCACGCTTAGCTGATGTAAGTGACAACATCTCCATCCTTTTCACCACATGATCCATATCATTAGACTTTAATAATAACACGAATCGGTCTGCTCTGTAATGAGCAAACACTTCTCCACTTTCCATTATATTGTCAATCTCATTCCATATAAACCTTATGACATTATTTCCTTCTTCGTACCCGAAGATATCATTAATATATTTGAATTTATCTATGTCAAGGTCTACTAACGCATATTGTTCTGATGAATTCCTAAGCAGTTTATCTACGTCTTCTTTAAACTTTGTAAAAGAAATACCACCTGTAAGTTCATCTACATAAGCAATATGTTCAATCTTTTGCTTGTTTCTGTTCTGTAACATTACCACAAATATTAATGTAATTGCATATATTACCGTAAATGCCAAAACAGTAAAATTAGTTTTAGATAATATTTCGTTTTTATCTTCACTAATTTTATCTTTTGACATAACAGTTAACACATACCAGCCGTTAATGTCTACCGGCTTAAAATAAAGAATTTTCTCAGTATTTTCAAGATTTATGCTAATGAAACCTGATTGTTTTTTCCTGATTTTATCTTTTAATTTACTTGCTGCACCATTATTACCTTTTTCTGATTTGAAAATATTAAAAATATTCTCATCATCATTATATTGATTGTTTCTTGTTGTATTAAGCATTATCTGTCCGTCACTGTTAACAATCCATAAATTATTCTCTATATCCATACTTTCAGCAATCAGGTTATTCTCTACATCACCGGTAGCATTTTCTGCAAAGATTACACCAAGAATCCGTTTGCTCTGCGTTATAGGAATACTATATATATTGGTCGAATTACTATTATCAATTATCGTATCTGTGACAACATATTCTCCATTTAGTGACTTTTGAAAGTATTCTTCTGCTGAAACGTCCTTCTTTGAGCCATCTAACATACATGCATTTCCATTTGTGTCAGCTATGCCTAATGAATTGAACTTTTCGCCAACAATAACCTGCTCTAATTGTTCAATTCCATTTTCGCATTGAAAGGTATCCTGACCTGCTACCAATTTAGAAAAATATTCCAGATAATAAAATATATCCCCCATACGTTTATCAATATCTTCTATCACCTGCTCTGTCTCTTGAGTCATTGCACGTTTAAATATTTTGTCATATCTTACTTTTATAGAATTAATGTAAGCAACTCCTGAAACCAGAACTCCAAACATTAAAATCGTAACCAAAATAATCGAAGAAGGTATTTTCTTTTTCCCTATTTTCACAGTTTCTTCTCCTTCACTTTGCACCAAACTTATAAACAAATTATATCTTATTTCGACTATTTTATCAACAACTAAGAATTATTATTTCTTCCGGTGTCAACTCTCTGTATTCCCCTGTTTTAAGTGATTTATCTATAGATACCCCGCCAATTGCCGTTCTTTTAAGGTATACCACATAGCACCCAACAGCCTTAAGCATTCTCTTAACCTGATGTTTTTTGCCTTCAGTAATCGTTATCCAGCCTGATACAATTTCGGTATTTCTCGGATTTCTTCCTGCTCTTTCGAATTTGGTTCCCTTTATCAGGTCATATACTTCGCTTATGCTGCCTGTCTTCTCAACCTTTACTTCTGCCGGATTAGTTAATTTATCTTCACCTAGAAGAATTATACCCTCGTTTAATTTCTTAACGTCTTCCGTATCTAATTCCCCTAATGCATGAAAGTAATAGGTTTTAGGCACATGAAATTCAGGATGCATAAGTCTTTGGTTAAACTTCCCATCACTGGTTACTATAAGAAATCCTTCTGTATCCTTATCAAGTCTTCCCACAGGATGTATGTTCTCCACTTCATTTTCCGGAAAATAATCCATAACCGTTTTATGTGTATCATCTTTTCTTGCCGTAACACAGCCTTTTGGTTTGTTAAACATATAATAGACCTGACTATTCATTATACTTTCCTTTACACTTTCTTTCTGATTTGATATTGTGTTATACATTTTCTTACAAGAATAAAAATTCCTCCTATAATAAAAGGAAAAATATATGTAAAACATCTATAAATAAGCATTACTGCCACTGCCTGTGCTTTAATGGCAACTGCACAGAAAAGCACATAAAACATTGCTTCTGTGGAACCTGCTGCACCAGGTGCCGGTATTATGCCTACAAGTGCAGACGCCAACGCAGAAATGCATAAGCCCTGAAGAATATCCGTAACATTTGTATATCCTAAAACCACACATGGTATCATATACCAGCCCATGTATTTAATCATATTTAAAAGTACTAATTTGATTATAGTCACTTTTTCACTCAGCATTATGCTGCTCTCGGCTCTAAGTGAGTCAAGCTGGACTTCAAGACTTTTTATCTTGTTTTTTATTTCTTTCTTTTTTATTACTTTATCTGCCAGAAATATTAAGAAGCCATGAAATTTCTTCCATAGCACAACTGCAAGCAGCACAATTGCCACTAAAATTGTAACAAATACACCTAATACCACATAAATGAAATATTCTCTGTAGTATTCCCTCATTATTCCAAAATGTGTCACAAAAAAAATCAGGCAAACCAGTACTATTGCCACCTTTTGTATTATATAATTAATAGTAATCATACCAAGACTTTTTGATGGCGGTACTTTATACCCATTTAAATAGAATACCCCTGATGCTGCCGTTCCCGTACCAAATGTAGATAATTTAAAGAAAGCACAATAGTATGAACAACTCACTCCCTGATACCATTTAAAATCCTTATTAAACCTTTTTGCCATAACATAATAGGCTAATCCTTCAAAAAAATTAAAGAACACACTGCACATTACTACCAATATCACAGTAATAATTGTCATCTTTTTTAATTGCGACCATATTTCTCCTGTCTGACCACTGAATACCTTACAGATGATTCCAATTATTAAGGCTATAAATGCTACATTTAAGATTATCTTTAACTTATTGCTGTTTCTTTTCTTCAATTTTTCATTCACCTTTCATTTGCTTAAATGCAAACATCATTTCATTAGTAAGACTGAAATCATCTGATTCTACCTCTAACTCATCTCTGCTAATCCACTTTCCTTCTGAAAGTTCATCTTCTTCTAATACTATATCAGAATCACCATCTAATTCAGCGAAGAAACCACACAGAAGTGTTCCCGAATAAGCCCATGGCTGGCTTTTATAAAATCTTAAATTTTTAACTTTAAGTCCAACCTCCTCCATAACTTCCCTATGTAATGTATCTTCAAGGCTTTCACCAATCTCACAAAATCCTGCCACTAATGCATATTTCTTATATTCTCTTCCTGCATATTTAGTGAGTAATATCTTATCACCATCTGTAATTGCCACGATAATTCCCGGTGCTATACGCGGATAAACCATATTTTTGCATTTACTGCACTTCATCATCCGTTCTTTTGTATCCGGCACAAGTTTTTCCCCACATCTTCCGCAAAATACAGTATCTCGATACCATACATACAGATGATATGCTGTTACTCCTGCAAATACCTTATCTTTAGGTGACATACTTCTAAGTATCTGAATATTCTCATATTTATATACTTCTGCTATTATGTCCTCTTTCTTCACATTTTTAAGCAAAAAATATTTTTCATCATCAATAGTAAATAAATATGTATATTCTGCATTTTCATAGCCTCTGCTTATCTCGCTGAACTTAGGAAAAATCACTTCTTTTTCTTCTTTTCTGCATAAAACATAATTATCCTTAAACACAAATAAAATGTCATTTGCTTCAGGAGTTTTTATGTAAAACTCATTTTTAAATGTCTTGGGTTCAATATTCTGTAGCATTATAAGCCTCCATGTCTGCTGATATAATCCTCAAGTACTGCCGCTGCTGTTCCTACCATTTCCACACAAGGTCTCTTTTTATAATACTTTTCTGTACGTGCTTCCGGTACAGGTGCTTCTTTCTTAACAGATAATCCTAAAAGTTCACGGCATACAATAGAACCCGTAATTTCAGAAAATTTCGCTGCCAATTCCTGAATTCTTGTATAATGCTCTGTTTTGCCTTCAACATCTTTCGGTTCCTCATATCCATACAGAAGTCCGGCAACCATAAACATTCCGCTTACACCGCCGCATACTTCTCTTAATCTTCCCATTCCTCCGCCAAAAGACGAGCTTAGTTTTAAAATTGTCTCTGTGTCCATATCATATTTATCTGCAAATGCTAAAACAACTGACTGCGAACAATTATAACCTTCCTTAAATAATTTCATTGCCTTCTGACCATATTCACTTTTGTCTAAATCTATCATTTTAATATCCATACCTTTCTATATTGTGTCAAAAGATTCTATCATTAGATATATTTAACTCTATGATCCATCTTATTCCTGAACCGCTTCATATCCTGCATTCTTAACTGCTGCAATCAATTCATTCACTGATATATCTTGAGGATTTTCTACAGTTACTAATTTGCTTTCTAAATCTGCTTTCGCCTTTACTCCATTTAATGCATTTAATGCTTCTTCAACATGTGATACACAATTCATACACATCATTCCGTCAACTCTGAGTGTTATCATATTCTTAATCTCCTTTTTGTATTTATTATGTTCTTTTATATTTATTGCATTCTCCTGTTCAATAATTTCTCTTTTAGAATATTCTTCCTTTCTAAAAAATCTGAGTCTTAAAGCATTTGCCACAACAAATACACTGCTAATACTCATGGCTGCTGCACCAAACATCGGATTAAGTTTTATTCCGAATGAACTGTAAAATACACCTGCCGCAATTGGTATTCCAAGAACATTGTAGAAAAATGCCCAGAAAAGATTTTCCTTAATATTTCTAATAACTTTTTTACTTAATTTAATAGCTGTTACTACATCTGATAAATCATTTTTCATCAGAATAATGTCCGCACTTTCAATCGCTACATCTGTTCCATTAGAAATCGCAATACCCACATCTGCGCTTACCAGTGCCGGTGCATCATTTATGCCGTCTCCCACCATTGCAACTTTTCTGCCTTCTTTTCTCAAATCAGTTACCACTGCTTCTTTATCCTGCGGCAGTACTTCTGCTATTACTTCATCTAATTCCAATGATTTGCCAATACCTTCAGCAGTAACTTTGTTATCGCCTGTAAGCATTATAACCTTAATTCCCATAGATTTTAATTTACTTATTGCAGGCGCACTTGTTTTTTTTACCACATCTGCCACTGCAATTATTCCTATCAAATGGTTATTTTCTGCGAATAAAAGTGGTGTTTTTCCCTGAACTGCCAGTTTATTAATACTTTCTTTATCTGTTTTACTAAGTGCTATTCCACTTTCATGCATAAACTTTTCGTTGCCTGCAAAATAATGATTATCTTTTAAAACTGCCTCTATCCCTCTGCCTGATACCGCCTTGAATTCATTTAAGCTAAACTTTCCGTCATATTCTTTACCATATTCCACTATGGCCTTTGCCAGAGGATGTTCACTTTTTTCCTCCAATGCATAAGCTATTCCAAGAAATTTATCTTCACTTATGTCTATTAGTTTAACATCTGTAACCACCGGCTTTCCTATCGTAATGGTTCCTGTCTTATCTAATACAACAGTGTCCACACTATGTGCAATTTCTAATGCCTCTCCTGATTTAATCAGTATTCCATTTTCTGCACCTTTTCCTGTTCCTACCATTATAGCTACCGGTGTCGCAAGACCAAGCGCGCAAGGACATGAAATAACAAGCACGCAGATGGCACATGATAATGCAAATTCAAAACTCCCTCCTGCCACAATCCATATAATAAATGTCGCCAATGCAATTATCATTACTATTGGAACAAAAATTCCTGATATTTTATCGGCAATTTTTGCAATCGGTGCCTTACTGGCACTTGCTTCATCAACTAACCTTATTATCTTTGAAAATGTTGTATCACCGCCTACTCTCGTAGCCCTTACTTTAACAAAGCCTGTTTTATTAATAGTTGCTGCAATAACACTCTCTCCTGTTTCTTTTTCTACCGGAATACTTTCTCCCGTAATTGCTGCTTCATCTACACTTGTACTTCCTTCAATAATTATTCCATCCACTGGAATATTGCTTCCGGGCTTTATAATAACAATATCAGAAACTTTAACTTCTTCTGCTAAAACCTCCTTCTGTTCTCCATTAATTTCTATAATCGCACTCTTTGGTGCCAAATCCATTAGTTTATTAAGAGCTTCACTTGTTTTTCCTTTAGACTTTGCCTCAAGAAATTTGCCAACAGTAATTAATGATAAAATCATTACCGAAGATTCAAAATATAGGTCGTGATGATATATCTTCACTAACTCCATATTCCCTATAGAAAGGCCATAACTCATTCTATATATCGCAAATATTCCATATATAAGTGCTGCACTTGAACCCACTGCAATGAGACTGTCCATGTTTGGTGCACCATGGAAAAGTGCACTGAAACCTCTTTTAAAATATATTCTGTTTACATATAATACCGGTATACACAATAAGAACTGTGTAAACGCAAACGAAACTGCGTTCCCGTGTCCTGAAAGAAATTTAGGAAGTGACAATCCCACCATATCTCCCATTGACACATACATAAGTGGTATTAAAAATGCAAATGATACAATCAGTCGTTTCTTAAAATCTGCATATATTTCCTCATTTGAATCAGAATAGCCAGTGCTTTTGTCAGATTCAGTCTTGTGTGTTTCCCCATCTTTTACACTTGCACCATAGCCTGCATTTTCTACAGTTTTAATTATATCTGAACTGTTTATAACATTTTCATCAAATTCTGCCTGCATACTATTGGTAAGCAGATTCACACTTGCCTCTTTTACTCCTCCAAGTCCGTTAACAGCTTTCTCTACCCTTGACTGGCATGCTGCACATGACATTCCTGTTATATTGAATTTTTCTTTCACTGTAGACCTCCATTCTAAAATTCATTTAATTGTTCATTAATTTTACTTTTTAAAAGTTCTAAACTATTGTTTAGCGTAGTAAATGATGTGCAAGTTTCAGTAGAGGTATCTTTTCTATAACATTTCGCCATCTTTCACAAAAGAATGACGCTTGCATTGCGAAGATAATTAGATTTTCTTAGTATCTGATATTCCACCAGCAATGATTTGACACGATGTCAAATCAAGCACCATCTGCCACGATGGCAGATATGGTGCGGTTGCGTTATTCTGTATTGTCTAAAAGTCAGATACTTAGAAAATCTTATTGTCATAGCACAGCAAGCGGAATCTTTTGCGAAATATGGCGAAGGTATTGCAGAAGACACACTTTATTCTGCAAATTATTTCCCCTCTAAACAATAGTTTCATTATTTAGAACACTTACTTATTATTGCCATCATTTCATCAACTTTTGCATCTCTTTCTTCTTTTGTTTCAGCACTATTTATACAGTTCTTCAAATGTGCTGAAAGTACTTCTTTATTCGTGGTATTAAGAATAGCCGAAGTTGCCATTAACTGCTGCGAAATGTCTATACAGTATCTGTCTTCTTCCACCATTTTAATAATTCCTTCTATCTGACCTCTTGCTGTCTTAAGTAGACGCATTACTTTAGTTTTATCTGCCTGCATAATTTATACTAAGTCCCCCAATAACAGTTTTATCTGAATTTGAAAGACGCAAACACAATTTTCAAAAGAGCTGTGTTTGCCATTTTCCTCTCTCTTATTTTTAAATTGCTACACCCCACCGGGGTGTAGCAATAATATAACTTAAAAAAATTTATTTGTCAACATATTAATGTTTTTTCATATACAAGCAGTTTTAAAACCCAAAAATGGAAAACTCCCATTATTAGAGTTTTCCATTTTCATTTTAATCCTTTCATGCCGAAGTTGTTTTTTGTGAAGACACTGCCATGAGAAATTCGCAAAGGCGATTTCTCATGTGCAATTTCAAGTTTGTGCTTCGTCACAAACTTGTGTGCGAAAAATATGCTATCAAGCATATTTTTCACACTAATTTAATAACAAATTATATTTTAATATGCTTTGCCCCAGTAAACCATTGCTTTTGCAGGCTTTCCGCAACATACGCATACATCTGATAAATGTTCCTGATTAAATGGCATACATCTTGATGTTGCCGTTGTCTCTTCTTTAATCTTATCTTCACATTCCTGATTTCCACACCACATTGCCTTGATAAATCCCGGCTTATTTGCTACTGCAGCTTTAAATTCTTCATAATCAGTTGCAGCTGATGTGTGCTTATCTCTGTGTGTTCTTGCTCTTTCAAGCATTTCCTTTTGCATTATATCTAAGATTTCTCCTACTTTAACATCTAATTCATCTATTGAAACTGTTACCTTTTCGCTGGTATCCCTTCTCACGATAATTGCCTGATTTGCCTCAATATCTCTTGGTCCCATTTCAATACGAACAGGTATTCCACGCATTTCCTGTTCAGAGAATTTCCAGCCCGGACTCTTATCGCTGTCATCAACTTTTACTCTAAAGCCGGATAACATATTTTTAACTTCATATGCTTTATCAAGAACGCCTTCTTTTTTCTGCATAATAGGAATAATGGCTACCTGTGTCGGAGCAACCATTGGTGGAAGTACAAGTCCGCTGTTATCACCATGTACCATAATAACTGCACCGATAAGTCTTGTTGTCATTCCCCATGATGTCTGATGAACATATTTAAGTTTATTATCTTTATCTGTAAACTGTATGCCAAATGCTTTTGCAAACCCATCTCCAAAGTTATGACTGGTTCCTGATTGAAGTGCCTTGCCGTCATGCATAAGTGCTTCAATAGTATATGTTGCCTCTGCTCCGGCAAATTTCTCTTTATCTGTCTTACGTCCTCTGATAACAGGCATTGCAAGTACTTCCTCACAGAAATCCGCATAAAGGTTAAGCATCTGTTGTGTTCTTGCCTCTGCATCTTCTGCTGTGGCATGAGCCGTATGACCTTCCTGCCATAAGAATTCCCTTGAACGCAAGAATGGTCTTGTCTCCTTTTCCCACCTTACAACAGAACACCACTGATTATATACCTTTGGCAAATCTCTGTATGACTGGATTTCATCTTTATAGAAATCACAGAATAAAGTTTCTGATGTTGGTCTTACACAAAGTTTCTCCTGTAATGGATTTAATCCACCTTGAGTTACCCATGCAACTTCTGGTGCAAAACCTTCTACATGGTCTTTCTCTCTCTCTAACAGACTCTCCGTAATAAACATTGGCATATATACATTTTCAACACCAGTTTCTTTAAATCTTCTGTCAAGTTCATGCTGGATATTTTCCCAAATGGCATATCCTGACGGTTTAAAAATCATACAGCCCTTAACACTTGAATATCCCATAAGTTCTGCTTTCTTAACTACGTCTGTATACCATTGTGCAAAATCATCTTCCATAGATGTAATTGCTTCTACTAATTTCTTATCGTTTGCCATTTTTTTCATTACCTTTCATTATTATTCTTGTTGCAATCATTACATTTTCACTAAGTGCATTTATGCAAAGCATTTTATATTGGGTAGGCATAATTTCATATGCAATATAATGCACATATAAAATGCCCTAAGCCAATATAAACATCAGCTTAGGGCGAATAATCTTATCCGTGTTACCACCTAAATTCAGTACAACTGCACTCAACCAGTATCATTTACCTTGAACCATCCTGATAATTCCAAACAATTACCATTCTGTAAATAAAAATACTGTTTCCCGTTAACGGTGGAATTCCGTTGAAGCCTACTCTCAATTCACATTAATTTCGGTTCAAAGCTCTGAGACTGGTTCAATATTACTCCGATAAAGATTCACACCAACCATCTTCTCTCTGGAATCTTCATAAAATCTACTATTTCTCTTCATAGCCGTTAGATATATGATATAAATTAGCACACTGATAACTTAAAGTCAAGAAAAATATTTATGGTAATATATGTCCTGCTGATAAATATATCTGATACCATTCTTCTCTTGTAAGTTCAATATCCGTGGCTTTCACAATTTCTTTCATACGCTCAGTATTAGTCGTTCCTGCAATCATCTGAATATGAGCAGGATGACGCAAAATCCATGCAGTTGCAATCATTGTCTTATCCGCTTGATATTTTTCTCCGATTTGTGCAAGTGTATCATTAAGTTCAGCATAATCTTCACTATCAATGAAAGGTCCTTGCCATCCCGGCTTTTGAAAAGGAGACCACGCCTGAATGGTAATATCATGCAATCTGCAATAATCAAGAACACTTCCGTCCCTGTTTACCGCTCCCTCCGTTGTCATATTAACCTCCATTCCATTTGTTATCATATTAGATACAGGAATGCTGAATTGAAGCTGATTAACAAGCAGAGGAGCACTTACATATTTCTGTAGAAGCTGTATTTGCATTGGATTCTGATTAGATACTCCAAAATACTTTACTTTTCCCGATTTCTTTAACAATTCAAAGGCTTCTGCAACTTCTTCCGGTTCAACTAATGCATCTGGTCTGTGCAGAAGCAGCATATCAAGATAATCCGTTTGCAGTCTTTGAAGAATTCCTTCTACACTTTCTAATATATATTTTTTAGATAAATCATACATCTTTCCCGGCACAATTCCGCATTTAGACTGCAAGAACATCTTTTTTCGAATACCTTTATTTTCTGCTAAAACTTTTCCAAATATTTCTTCACATTCTCCCCCACCATATATGTCCGCATGGTCAAAAAAGTATGCCCCCTGCTCAATGCAGTTCATAACATATGCTTCTGCTTCATTTTCATTTAATGATGTAAGTCTCATACATCCAACTGCAATGGCTGGTACTTTGATTTTTGTACTTCCAAGTGTAATTGTCTTCATAAAAAATATCTCTCCTGTCTTATATATTCTTTTACTGTCTTATATATTACTTTACTGTCTTACGTATTACTTTACTGTCTTACATATTCCTTTGCTTCCTTATATGCCGCATATCTCGAATAATTGAATTTTCTTATATCTCCTTTGAACTCTCTCTCATATGATATTACTATATCCTTACAATAATTAGCAATCTCTTTTTCATTTATATTCTCTAATTTAACTGAGCCTCCAATAATTTCAGAAACAGCATCATAAGATAAATTTCCCATAAGATAATATGCGTCACTATTCTCATTAAAATTCTCTATATTATATTTTGCAATAACTGCATCCGGTCTTGCAAATGCAAATACAATAAATAACACAGTTCCCGTATATAATATCCAATCAAACAGAGGAAAAGTCTCCCTGTATAAAAATGCTGTTACACCTGCCATTATCACTGCTAATACAACTAAAAACCATAAAACAAGTATCCTTAAAAATGATAAATCATAATTTTTCACATACAATATCATCCTATAAGCCGAAGATGCCATCATAATATATGTGCAGCCCGAAATTACAGATAATATTATTCTTAAAACTTTATTTTCGCTAAACATTAATCTGCATGCTATTACCATTATTACATTTATAACACACACAAATAATAATTGAAAAAAACCCTGTCTTGCATATCTTGCATAGGTATACCCTTCCGGCAGCATACTCTCACCTGCCGTAAACAACACAGTTATCTGTATAAATGAAAATACTATATATACAATTGAAATAATCGTTGTAAAGGTTATTCCGGTAACGGCATTTTTTTTATTAATCTCAACATTATCTAACACAATTTCTTTTCTTAACATTGTTCTCTCAATGCAATAGTATATGAAAAATCCAAGTGCAAAAAATATAATTACTTTAATCAATGTACCTATACTACTTAAACCGCTAAAGATTCCTGAAACCATATTTCCAAATACTGCGTCTGCACTTGACAGCAGCATAGTTACTACAAACAGCACTGGAATTGCCATTAGTATTCCTAATAGAATCTGTTTCTTTTTTCCATTATCTGTATTCCCAACATCATTTTCACCTTTCCCGCTTTTTATATATTCTAAATAGTCATTTAAGGGTGATATAATTTCAGTTAACCCCTTGAATGCAATACTCAAAAATACAATAATATTTCTTACAAATTCTATATTTTCTACTTCATAATGAATATGCAGCAGCCATTTGATTGCAACTATTATGAAAATTAATTTGCCGGCTATATTAACAAAATCATTGTCTGAAAAAACTGCAATCGCACTTAACAATATCAGGCATACTATATTAAAATAACTTTTCACTCTCAATCTGCCTTTATTTTTCAGTTCTTTTCTAATTAACATTATGCCCAATACTATCGCAAATACCACACACGCAGCTCCCGTCACATTATTGTAGAAACAAATTGTAAATATCAGTCCAAAAATTATGCTTTCGATAAACAATTCTTTTATTTTCTTCCTATCCATATCATCTCTCATCCTTCCACTCAAGAATATCGCCCGGCTGACATTCCAATGCCTCGCATATTTTATCTAGTGTATCTAGTTTAACAGCCTTGGCCTTTCCATTTTTTAAAATAGAAATATTTGCCATAGTAATACCAACTTTATCAGATAATTCTGTCACACTCATTTTCCGCTTTGCTAACATTACATCTATATTAATAATAATTGACATATTTACATTTCCTTTCCCTATAGACAACAACTACTCCAATTTATCTGCAAAATGTTCATCTTAATTATAATCATTTACTATATCGTTAGTTCATTTTCCTGTTTTAAAGCATATGCCTTATCTACAAGATGTGACAGCACAATGGCTATTATTGAAATTGAAATACTTACAATTATCGCCATGAACATAAGTACAAAAAATCCTATACTAATCATTCCTAATACAATTAATACTATTAATCCGGCAAACCATAAACAGGCTGCTGCAATTGCAAGATAACCAATTAAATTAAGTGATTTGACATTCTCTTTTGAAAAAGAATTATCTCTGCCAATTTCTACACATATCTTCCAGAATTGAAAAAGTGCAAGATAACAGATAACTCCGATTGCCCATCCGTAATACAGTCCCGGCCAATATAAATATGCAGCTTCACTGTAACTTCTTCTACAATCGTTAGCTAACATTGGCATCATTAAAACAAAAAATAATGCTCCCATCACTCCGATTACTATCACTATTCCTTTTAACATATACGACATTTTTAACTGATTCATAATTTGTACCAAGTCTTCCAAACACAATCTTTACTGCTTTTGAAAGACACAAACACAATAATTAAAATATTGGTGTTTGTCATTATCCTTTCTGCTTTTTTTGTTATTCAAAATTATCTTTTTATAATCTTACCCTACTCTTTATTTATTTGTTATTATACACTGATTCTTTTGAATGTCAATATGTTTTTATCGTTTTGCAATAAATATTTATTATGTTTTACTTTTAAATTCAAAAATTCAAAAAATAAAAATATACATATCTCATTGTTAATCCTTTCTTAATTTATTATCTCTCTTTTTTTAGTTTCAAGACAAGGTTCATCTTATATTGAATCTTCTTTTAAATGTATCTTAACACAACCATAGTCAAAAAAACCGTTAATGTAATAAACTGCACGTTTTTTGTAACTTTTGGTAATTTTTACAAATTATCTGCCATATTTTCTTTGACTTGTTTTACTCTTTGCTGCAACTTGCAGCCGTTTCTCGCAACTGTTATTCTGATTATAAAAAAAGACCATAACCTTCGGTTATGATCTTTTTTTATAATGCGGATGACAGGAATCGAACCTGCACGGTCTCCCACTAGATCCTAAGTCTAGCGCGTCTGCCAGTTCCGCCACATCCGCATTCACATATATTAACGTGCTTGATTATGATACCATCTAACTATTTTTTTGTCAATTATTTTTCACTTCAGTTTTCGCAGTTTTTTAGATTCGTTAATTTCCAATCAATTATTTACTTTTTTATTGCAAATTAATTAAAAAGCATTATAATATAGCATATCTGATAAAAAGTAATATTACTTATGCCTTATTTGCTTCTATCTGATATATTGACAAAACAAATAATATGAAATTGAAAGGATTTTATTTAACAAAAATAAATCGGTATTAAGAATGAGTATAACTAACAAAAATCATAAACTGTCCTTATCTACTACCCAGATGATTGCTCTTGGATTTTTCTCCGCAGTTATCATTGGTTCCGTTATACTGATGCTGCCTGTTTCATCGGCAGACGGAACGTATACACCATACATTGATGCACTTTTCACTTCTACAACTTCCGTGTGCGTGACCGGACTTGTAGTTGTTAATACTTTTGAACACTGGAGTCTATTTGGACAATTTATAATCCTTATTCTCATACAATTTGGCGGACTAGGAATTGTCACTTTTTCCACTTCACTTTTATTACTTTTAAGAAGAAAAGTTACATTAAAAGACAGACTATTATTACAGGATGCATATAATCTCAGCACTATGACCGGACTTGTAAAGTTTACCAAGCGTGTTATTCTGGGTGCATTTACAATAGAAGGAATAGGCGCATTACTTTATTGTTTTACTTTCATTCCTGAATTTGGATTTTCAAAAGGATTATGGATTTCAGTTTTTACTGCTGTTTCTGCTTTTTGTAATGCCGGTATTGATGTAATAGGACCTTCGAGTCTTACACCTTACATTACTAATATAAATGTAAATCTTACTACAATGTTTCTCATTATTATGGGTGGTATTGGTTTTATTGTATGGTTTGATGTTGTTAGAGTATTCAAATCCATTAAAAGCAAGGAAATGCCTAGAATGGCTTTTTTTAACCGCCTTACCCTTCATACGAAAATTGTGCTATTCACAACAATTGCTCTTATTTTAGCAGGTGCATTTTTTGTATTTATATTTGAATATTCTAATGATTCAACCATTGGATTATTATCATTTCCACAAAAGATAATGGCTTCATTCTTTGAATCAGTTACCACCAGAACAGCCGGGTTTTTAACTTTTTCGCAGAAAAATATGAGGGCTACCACTGCTCTGTTCTGTATCATACTTATGTTTATCGGTGGTTCACCAGTTGGTTCAGCCGGCGGTGTTAAGACTTCAACCTTTGCACTTGTAATAATTGCTGCCATGTCCGCTGTTCGTGGTGAAGAATACGGAACGGCTTTCGGACGCCGCCTTCCAAACAGAACCATGCGAAAAGCTCTTGCTGTTATGCTTGTAAGTCTATGCTTTGTATTTACCGGAGTTATCTTACTGCTGACTTACTGTGGCGGAGACTTATTAGATGTTATGTTTGAATCTGCCAGTGCAGTCGGTACCGTTGGATTAACAAGAGATTATACCAGCACTCTTAATATCCCCGGAAAAATCATTTTAACTATCTGCATGTATGCCGGACGAATTGGTCCAATGACACTGCCAATTATATTTACCTCTAGGCAAAGCAAATATGGTTTAGCCACATTTCCACGTGAAGATATTACTGTTGGATAAAATTTTGTCCCTGATTGTCATTTTAAGGGATTTGCATGATAAATTGATATGAATTAAAAGATTTAAGATTTAAAGAAGAAAATATGGAAAGGAAAATTACAAACACAATTCTTTACTCCATTGTGTTTGTATCTTTCAATACATAAGATTGTAATTGAAAGATTTGGTATAAAATATGAAAAAGAAAACATTTGCAGTATTTGGTTTAGGAAAATTCGGTGAAAGTGTTGCTCTTGAACTTGCTCAAACCGGTGCAGAGGTCTTAGCTCTTGATAGTAATGAAGAGAAAGTTCATGAAATTGCTTCATATGTGACCCGTGCCATGAAAATCGATGTATGTGATGTAGAAACATTAGAATCTCTTGGACTGTCTAATATGGATGGTGTTGTAATTGCCATCACCGGTAACTTAGATGCCAGTGTTATGGCAACCATCTTTTGTAAAGAGGCAGGTGTTCCATATATCCTTGCTAAATCAGGTGACCAGATTCATGCTACTATTCTCAAAAAAGTAGGTGCTGATAAGGTTATTGTTCCTGAAAAAGAATCAGGTATACGTGTTGCTAGAAGTCTTATATCCGGTAATTTTAAGGAATTTATTGAATTATCAGACAGGGTTCGAATGATTGAGATTTCAGCCCGTCCTGAATGGATTGGCAAAACCTTAAGAGAACTTAACCTTCGTCAGAAACAAAAGATTAATGTTATCGGAATCAGAAAAGATGATGAAATACTCATGAACCTTGATCCCGATGTTCCTATTAGAACAGATTATTCTTTCATTGTAGTACTTGATAAACACGATTTGCCAAAATTAATGAAAGACTAGTATATCATTCCAAATTACCTATAGAAAAAGTGTCCGCCATGGCGGACACTTTTTTGTAATTGCCTCACAGTTATTCTGTTAAAACCTATATAATATAAAATCCTATTATTCCAAACAGAATTCCAAATATCATTCCGGCAACCACATCTTTTATATAATGGACTCCCGCAATTGGTCTTATAACACAAACTCCGGTACATATTATCATCATAATAATTCCCAATGGTACATTTATATATAATGATGTCATCGCAATAACCGATGCTGAAACTGCATGTCTGCTTGGAAATGACTGCCCGCTTTTATTCTTCTTAATAAGCGGTGTGATGTTTAATATTTCATAAGGTCTTTTTTCATTAATAATAACTCTTATTAATGTACAAAGTATAAATGTACTCAACGGTACTAATATCACCCGTAATTTATCTTCCGTTTCCGCATTAAATAATACATAAAATACCACTAATCCATATACAGCCATTACAATAACAGGCAATACTTTATATACAACATTAAAAAATTTCATTCTGGCTTCTTTTTTCTGAAACCACTCACTCAATTTATTATAATTCTCTTCCTTCATCTCTTATATCCTTTGCATTTGTTATTATAATTTTAACACAAAGCATACTATATGTCATATCATTTATAAAACATACATGTAAATACATAGAAAATGTAGTATGCTTCCGCCTAATACAAAGAAATGCCAAATTGAATGCATGTATTTAACCTTACTTCCGATACCATATATTACGGCTCCGACAGTATATGAAATTCCTCCTGCCAGCAATAATGCCACACCTGTTCTTGGAACCGACTGAAGTAATGGCTTGAAAGTAAATACAATTGACCAGCCCATTGCCAGATAACATACCATTGATAATGCCTTAAACTTTTCCATATCAACAGCATTTAATACTATACCAATTATGGCAGCGCCCCAGATAACACCAAATAATGGCCATCCAACTGTTTCTCTTAGTGACACTAGTGTAAATGGTGTATATGTTCCTGCTATCAGCAGAAAAATAGTACAATGGTCAAATATTCGCATAACACGCTTAGCGTTATTCGGTTTAAGTGCATGATAAATACATGACATGCTATACAAAATTATTAAAGATAATCCAAATACCCAGCTGCTCTTAACGCCCCATACATTATCATGAGCATATGATATGGATACGCACAGACACAATGCAGCAATACCAAGTCCGGCACCAATTCCATGTGAGATAGCACTGATTAATTCTTCTCCCAATGTATATTTAGGAATCCCAATCTTTCGTTCCAGATAACTCTTTTTAGTAGTAACTCCACAATCCATAAAAATAAACCTCCTTCTTGTGCTAAAATTGCAAAATTTTTCTATTTAACAAAACCAAATAGCAATATAAATTTTAAAGTTGTTCTTAATAGTAACAATATAGCACGCAAAAACTGTATAATGTAGTTTCAATAACTACATTATACAGTTTTTATATTCTTTGTCAAGGTATTTTATATGACATTATTGGGTTTTCTATAATATCTTCGACAAAATTTCCTGTTTTGTCTCTTCATATGTAGTAAAAAGGATACCATTAAAGCCTATTTTTCTTGCCATCGTAAGGTTTGACTGCCTGTCATCAACAAATATACAACTCTTTGAATTAAGATTATATTTTTCAATCAGTTTTTCATATATTTCTACATCAGGTTTTGAACATTTAGCTTCAAAAGAAAGTATTCCACCTTCCATATCATCTGTAAAGTCCAATTCATCTATACAGTCATTATATAATGTTTCACTGATATTAGATAAATATAACACACGAATTCCATAATTCTTCAATTCACTAATCCATTCATCCGTATAATCAAATCTTTTAACAATTCCATTTAAATCATCAAAAACCTTAATTATCTCATCTCTCAATTCAGGTGTCCTGTCAATGAATTTCTTAATAGCAGCTTCCTTAGTCATTATACCTTTATCATATTCATTCCATATATCATTTTCAATGACTGCTGCAAATACCGCATCTCTTTCCTCACCATCAAAGCCTGTTTTCTTCAAAAACTGCATGGGAATAAACTTTACTAAAACATTTCCTATATCAAATATTACTGTATCTATCTCTGTTTCAGGAACCGAATGCCTTTTTCTGATTTTTTCTTTTATGACACTTATAACATCTATGCACCGATTTTTTATCTTTGTTGAATTCTTTTTAATTATTTTAATCAGTTTTACAATAATATATACCAAATATATAATTAAAAGTATTATTCCCATTAACAAAAGTGCCGCACATCTGTCTTCCCTTCCACGCGCCACATTTTCCCAATAAGGATATATGACGGTATTGGTTTTCATAGAGCGCTTACCATAATCTCTTATTACACCAATTAATGCTTCTAATGAATATCTGTCCGAATTTTCTACAATTTCACATTTACTTTTCGGTAAATCTAATCCTTTTTTAACTATTTTATAGGCATAATCTTTAGTCAGATTCGGCATTATTACTTCATAACTAGTTATATACTTTGTATCACTGAATTTTGTAAAAGAATTATATGAAATATAAACTGTAGGTTTGCTATTGCCTGCTGCCTTATTAAGGCTTCCTTTATCACGTTTAACAACTCCCGATATTGTATGTTCCATATCACCAATCTTAACTGTCATGCCCTGCACATCTACACTTCCAAATAATCTCCATGCGGTATCTTCATCTATAATGACTAAATCCTGCATAAGATTATCTGTTCCGAAATATGCGCCTTTTATCAGTTCCAACGGATGGAAAATGAAGAAATCTCCACCTACCCCAATGGCTTTTACATCTGTATTAATGCCATCTTTAGTAATAGTAATGTTTCCGTCAGCACTGTAACAGTCTTTCCATACACTTCCACCGTTTTTGCTGTCTAAGGCATCATTTTCTTTTAAAGAATTTTCTATTGTTTCTTCAAATGCCATGACTTCATTTAACGTGAATTCTGCACTATTTGACATAAATGCACTTATATGGGCAGATTTGCCTGTACTATCCCATCTCTTAGAAGCGTTTTGAACTATATCGCAATTACTCTCGTGATTAATTAAGACAATCGGAATAATTAGAAGTATTATGGCAATAACATATTTTATTATGCATTTTATCTTTTTCTTCATAGCCATACTCCTCTATTCAGCAAGTCGAACCAAATCTCCTGCATTTACCATTTTATTTGATGTTGTAATAACATATTCGCCACCTTCTATTGCACCGGTCACTGCTGATTTCGAATCATCAGAAGCTGAAACTTCTACGTCAATACGCTTTGCTGCATATCTGTTTCCAAGTGGACTGCTCTTTTGTTTTACCACAAGAATGAATTTTCCGTTATTGTCCTCTCTGACTGCACTGTTTGGTACAACATAATCATATGTTGTACTCTTATCGCCTAATGAAACAGACATTGAAGTACCTGTCTCTGCTTCACCCTCAATGCTAAATACAAGCAGTTTTTGTCTTCCCGGCATCGATGGGTCATTTTTAATTGCACTCAGTTTCACTTTAATATCACCATAATACCATGAATTAGATACGGAAGCCTCATCACCGACTTTTACTTTTTTCGCCTGATCATTTGTAACCGAAAAACTTAACGAATATCCATTATCTTTATTTTGTATGGTAGCAATCGATGTATCAGGTGTTATTGTATCACCAGCCTTAACATCCATAGTTAATATCTCTCCATCGCATGCAGCCTTTATTTCATTACCAATATTCTTCTGTTTTAATTTTTCTAAGTTAGTTTCTGCTGTTTTAATTGCATTGTATTGTGATTTTAAATCATTAATTTTATTAATACCGGCTAAAAAATCCTCATGTTCCTTGGTGGCTGCCGCAACTTCTTCCTGTGCTGCCTTAAGGCTTTTATTTAAAGCATCTAATTCAGGGTTAGATGATGAACTGTCACCATTCATGTCATCTGTTGAGGGGGCTGTATTATTTTCTGCGGCTGAATTAATGGCATCAATCTGTTTTTGTATTCCATCTGCCTTTTCCTGAGCAGCCTTTACTTTATTACTCAGCGCAGTCAGATTAGACCTGTTGGCCTCATAACTGTCTCCTCCGTTTTCTGCTTTGTTAACAATAGTCTGGTCAATCTCATTAACAAGAATATTATTAAGATATGCTTCTTTAAGATTTTCTAATTCTTTTTCAGCTGCTGTTACTTCTGAACTTACACCTTCTTTTAATCGTATAAGAACATCATCTTTATTAACTTTGTCACCTGTCTTTACAAGTACCTCTTCAACTTCACGGCTTTCTGTAATTGATATTTCTTTTGCTTCTCCTGCTTCAATTGTTCCTGTTCCTCTTACCTTAGCTGATACTGAATCTGATTCAATATACTGTGTTGATACCCGAGCAAGAGAATGATTCATAATTGTATTTGAAAAGAACGTAAGCAATAATAAAGTAATAAAAAATACTATTGCAAATCTTCTTACCCATTTTTTTCTTGCTATATGCTGTTTTTCTTCCACAATGTCCTCCTTTAGCCTTTTATGCCACTTTGAGATGTTATTCCGTCTACTAAGTACTCTTCACCATATAAAAATACCAGTAAACTTGGAATCATATAAATTACTGCTACTGCAAATGCCAGCCCTATTTCTCCCGAATTAATCTTTGACAGGAAAATCGACAATGGATATTTATCCTGGTCATTAAGCAGAATAAGCGGCTGCTCTACCATATTCCAATAATCAATAAAAACCAGAATTCCTACTGAAAATAATGCACTTTTACATAACGGTATACAGATTCTTCTGAATATCTGCCATTCACCTGCACCATCTATTTTGGCTGCTTCAATAATTGCCGGTGAAATACGTCTCATATATTTCGTAAGCAGATACACACTAAACGGTGAGAAAAATCCCGGTAACAGAATTGCCCATCTGCTATTTAGAATATGCAGCCAGTCTGATACCAGATAGTTAGGTACTAAAGTAACCTGATATGGCATAAGCATCAGTATAACATATATGAAAAAGATAATTTCTTTCTTTTTCCCTCGGAATCTTGTAAAACCATAGGCTGTAAGCAGTGCTGTTAATAGCTGTACAAACACAATAGGTACCACATATAATACGGAGTTCCAGAACTTAATCAGATAATCCGGACTTTTAAACAATACTGTAATGTACTGGCTAAAAGACACTTTATCCGGTATAAACTTAAGGTTTACTCTTTTCGAAATAAATTTGTGTGCACCGGTTTCGCTTGTATCAAAAATCTGTCCGTAATTAGCGGTTATCTCTGTCTCTGTCATAAATGAGTTGCATATTGTAAGAATAATCGGTATCACAAAGAAGATGACAAATATCAATGCAACACAGGTCTTCATACACAACTTTCCAATACCCGGATGTTTATGTATCTTTTTTGAAAATATTTTTTTCATTCTTCCACATCCTTTCCGTATCTGTTTTCTATTACAAAAAGAATGCCTATTATTATTACCATAACATCAAACATTATAACTGCCGCAGCTGATAATTTCTGGTAATCTAATGACGTAAATGTATTATTCATGAAATGCTGAAGCATATACAGACTTTCATAAGGATAATCTCCGGTCAGCAGATACACCTCCCTGAACACCTTAAATGAATTAATAACTGATAGAATAGTTACAAACATTACCGTAGGTGACAGGTACCTAAGTTTAACTTTCCAAAACATCTGCCAGTTAGAGGAACTTTCTAATCTTGCCACTTCCATGACTTCCTTCGGAATACTTCCATAAGCTGCCATAAATAATATCATATTATATCCAAGGTTTTTCCATAAAAATAATATTACAATAACAACCGGCGCATATTTTGACTTGAACCAGTCAATCTTATCCACACCAAATAATGAAACAAAATCATTTACAACGCCGTTATAGTGAAAAAGCACTTGAAAAATAAGCACTACTGACGCTATCGGTACCATCAGAGGCGTCAGGAACAATGTCCTGAACTGACTCTTAAATGGGAGATTATTCATCATCAGTGACGCTAACAGCATTGATAAAATCACTGCTAATGGCACTGCAATAATTGTAAATCTTAATGTATTAAATGCTGCCTGCCTGAATGCCTCATTTTTCAAAACATTTATAAAATTATCCAGAAATACAAACTTCTTACTAACCACATTGTCTATTAGTGAATAATATATTACTACGAAAAATGGTACAATAAAGAATGTCAGCACACCTATTATACTTGGTATCATAAATAAGTTTGACTTTATACGGCTGTTTTTGTCCCAGTCAGACTTTTTCTGCCGTTTTTTCTTCTTAAATACTTTAACCATCTGTTTAACCTTCCCGGTTCTATCTGTTTTCTTTAACATACATAGAAACTCTGCTTTGAATTACCTTAGCAACTTCATCCGCTGATTTCTGACCTTCAAAGAAAGCTTTAGTTTCTTCATCAATAATTGAACTTATCTTTTCATCTGAGCCTGAAATAGTATCAATAGAATTAATAATATCCTTTATTGCCTTAATGTCATCTTCAGCAGGCTCCGGAATTTCAATTGTTATATCATCAAATCCCCATGTATTATGCATTATCTGCTCCTGTCCGTTTTCATCAGTATATTTTTCAGGTATCATTGCATCATTAAGCATTTTATCTAAATCATCCTGTCTTATTGGGAATCCGTTGAAATAATTCTTTGCATTTTCCTGCTCTGTCGGAAGATAAAATTGTCTTATAAATTTCCATGCAGAATCTTTGTTCTTAGATTTGGCTGAAATTGCCAAAAGTGATGAATTTGTTGCCACTATGGAACCGTTTCCTTTTTCACATGGGTATCCTTTAAATGATACATCTTCACCATAAATAACTTTTGATAACATATATTCCTGTGTGTCATCCATATATACCGAACGAAGCAAAAGCTGCTTATTTCTTATCAGCGTTACTTCACTTACATAATTTTCATAATCATAATCTTTATAAAATTCTTCACTCGTCTTATAGTTACTGCAAAATTCCAATAGCTTAGCAAAATTACCTGTATCAAATAGACATTCACCCGTAGTCCAGTTCACATATTTATTCAGATTATACGTGCACAGCATTGATAATAAACCATCACTGGTTATATTCTGAAGTATTGCTTCATTTTCAGGTAAACTCTTTGCCAGATTAATAAACTCATCCATAGTCCAGCTGATATCTTTACCTACTGCTGAAGTTGCTCCAATATAGCCGTTTACTGAAAAATACTGTGGCAGCACATATAACTTTCCTTCAATCTTATATGCTTCAACTACACTTTGGACAAAATCATCAATATTAATGTCACTATCCTTTTCTAAATATGGTGTTAACTCTTCTAAGATTCCCTTTTCCACATATTGTTCCATCGATGCAGTTAATCCATTAAAGTTAACTATATCAGGACATTTTCCTGATGCAACATCAGAATTGAATTTTGACATTGCCTTATCATAGTCTTCTTCACCATCACCATAATATTCTGTTACAACTATCTTATATTTCTCATTTGTTTTATTGAAATCGATAACTTTCTTCTGTAAATCATCATCTAAATAAAATACACCCATTGTTATCTCTGTTTTTTTAACTGCATTCTTCGGATCCTGCTTTACAAGATAATCAATTTCTGCTGATTTATAATCTGATGTTGAAAATACACAGACTAATGTACCATCTTCTAACTCAAATACTTCATTTACCGTATCGGCATCTATATCACTATCCATAAATTTAAGAATTTTCTCAACTTTGCCATTTTCATAATAACATCTGTATAATATTCCACCAGATACAAACATTACGGAATCCTTATGTCCGATAAACAATTTAGACATATTATATTTTGAAACATCAGCCAATTTATCTCCGACTTTTTTACCTTCAACATCAATTTTATAGAGTGACACACCACCATCACCCCATACCATACAAACAATATCACCATTAGGAAGTTTGTATAAACTGTCTATCATACTATCAATTGGAATCTGTCCTGCCTCATTTCCTTCCGTGTCAAATATTTTAATATAATATTTACCATCTGACATTGAATTATACAATTCAAGCCTTTTACCATCATCTGTACATACCTGAGACACTAACATTTCTTCACTCATTTTACCGTCATAAGAAGCGGTGATTTTTTCACCTTCATTTCTTGATATCAATTTAAAATCCGAGTCGTATTTAAGTTCAACATCTGAATATGAATATGTTGTATCTTCTGTTTCTCCAGTTCCTGTTGAAGCGGTACTTTCTCCGGTATCTCTAGGAGTTTTATCGTTATCTGTAAAATATTTTTGTCCCTTTATTACTAAATTGCCTTCACTGTCCTTATCAAACGACTGTACAGACAATTCCGAATCTTCAACCGCTGCTTCCTGTGTTTCCTTTGTTTCAAAATTATATGTAACCATTCCTGTCTTAGAAGTGTTGTTCTTTTCGTCAAAATCATTATATGAACCATATAACACACCATCAATAATCTTGGTAGTTCCAAGACTATGTGCAATCTCTGTCTGCTTTACAGCATCATATTGGTCTAACTTCTCTGTTTTCTTTTTCTCCTTACCGCATCCTGTAAACTGCAGACACATAACACCCGCTATGACTAATGCCGCTATCTTTTTAATTCTATTCCTTTTCATTCTATTCTCCATGCATTTTCCTCTAGAAAATTCTATTCCCGAACAGATTGAAAGTGTGGGATAAATGCATTTTCCTCTCCTTATATTTTCTTTCAATCCTTTTTATCGTAATAATTATATATTAATAAGAAAAGCCGGTCAAGAAAACCGGCTTTGTATTTACATTTAATTTACATTTTGAAATTACATTTTCACTACTATTTTAACCGCTTAAGAACCTCTAAAATAAACTTCCATGTTCTTTCGACACTCCGAATCGACATTCTTTCTGATGGTGTATGAATATCAAGAATATCGGGTCCAAATGACACACAGTCTAAATTCTGTATCTTATCTGCGAACAGACCGCATTCCACTCCGGCATGAATAGCTTGAACCACCGCCTCTTTACCCATCTGTTCTTTATAAATGTCTGACATTAACTCACGCAATATTGAATCTTTCTTATATTCCCATGCAGGATACTCTCCCGTGCAGGTTACAAATCCTCCGATTGCTTCCATAAGACATTCAATCCTGCTTATTAATTCCTTTTTTTCACTTCCAACACTGCTTCTGACAGAATAACTCATCTTAACCTCTTTATCAGTTGTCTTAAGAATTCCAAGGTTAAGTGAAGTCTGAACCAAATTCGTTATATCACTGCTCATTTTCTGAATACCACCGGGCAGATTAACCAATGCAGTGATTACATTTTTACCACTTTGCCTATTCATCACATTATAACTTCCACTGCCTGACTCATTTGCGATTATACATATATCTTTATCTGTATTTTTGTATTCATTTTTCAGAACATCATTATATAATGATACAAATTCCTCTATTTGATTAAATGAGTTCTTATCAATCAGAATTTCCGCAACGCTTTCTCTTGGTATGGCATTATCCTTTAGTCCACCATTTACGGAAATGAATTCATAATCTATTACTTTACTTAATGCATAAAGAATTCTTCCCATAATCTGATTGGAATTAGCTCTTCCTTTGTCAATTTCAACACCGGAATGCCCACCCTGAAGCCCGGTTACCATTAACTGTATTTTTTCACCTTCAGCCTCATTAAATTCAACCAGAATATGGCAGTTTGCCGTCACACCTCCTGCACAGCTTACTAACAGATATCCTTCTTCCTCTGAATCAAGATTGAGCATAACATTTCCCTTTAATGCAGAACAGTCAATCGCTGCCGCTCCTAACATTCCAATTTCTTCATCTACTGTAAATACGACTTCCAATGGCGGATGTGGTATGTCTGCTGACGCAAGTAAAGCCAGAGCATAGGCCACTGCAATCCCATCATCACCTCCAAGAGTTGTACCCTCAGCCATAATCATATCATCTTTAGCAATTACTTTTAGTGATTCTCTGTCCATATCAATAGTGTAGCCTTTCTCTTTCTCACACACCATATCCATATGTCCCTGAATTATTACAGGTTTTGACTTCTCATACCCTTTTGTACCATTTTTGAAAATAATAACGTTATTATATTCATCCTGAATATATTTTAATTCATATGACTTTGCAAATTTAACGCAATAATCACTTATCTTCTTAGTATTAGATGAACCATGAGGTATACTACAGATTTCTTCAAAGTATTTAAATACCTCTACCGGCTCTAAGCCTTCTAAAACTGCCATTTTTATACCAATGCATATCGCAATCCATTTTGCGATACTGCCCTTATAAATAGGCTGAAAGAAAAGGGCAGATGCTTTTTCCTTTCCTTTGTTTCAATTTCTCTCAACCTTCAACCGTATCAAAACTGCTCTCTAAAGTGCCTTAATTTATATTATACCTGCACTTCGTAATCAATACACATTCTTACTTCCATAAATGGTCTGATATTATTATCAGCCACTTTAACATGTTCCGGATGTACTGCGTATCCCTTAAGAGACTCCTCATTTTCAAATGTTGAATCAAGCATCAAATCTGCATTTGAAGATGAAAGAGCTTCTGTCTGTACATGAATATCCATCAGCCCGGGAACCTTTCCCTTTAAAGCCTCAAGTCCTGCCTTTACTCCTGCCTTTATTATATCTTTTTCCTCTGTTGTCTTATCTTCTTTTATCTTCCATAAAATTATATGTTTTACCATTAAAATATCCTCCATTAATAAGTATTTTCTAATAGTATAGCTTTAAAATGCTATTTTATCAACTTTATCTGCCTTAATTATAACTTTCTAATTGGATGATGCCTGGGTCAAATAGTGTTACTTTACCATTCTCCTCTTTTCATTACATCAATTATTTCATCAAATTCTCTGATTTCTCTGTCGCTTCTTCTCATTCTTACCTCCATGCCGGAACAAAATTTTATAAATTCATTGCGTTTCTGTTTGTTTACATAATAAATTATATTTTCACTTTCACATTATACTTCATTTTCTGCATTTACACTAACACTTACTACTATAATTTTCATAAAATTCCATTACTTGCTCATCAAGCAGTGCTAATGCCTCCTGTTCTTTTTCCTCCATGCCGCTATATTTGCTTAATAAAAAGAAAACCGGCATATAGAAATTCATTGCGATTGTTCTAGGTTTTCTCAGTTTAAATGTTCCGTTTTCCACCATTTTTGCAAATAATTCCGTCTGATAAATAATACTTTCTTCCATAAAAATCTTTCTGAATATTTTATATATTTCTTCATTCTGGTATTGTTCCATATTAGCCAGCCTCCAGAATCTTGCCATAAAATCGTCTTTTAGATAAAACAGAAAAATCTTTCTGCTTAAATCCACCAGTTCTTCTTTAGACATATTACTATATTCATTTGCTGCCTGATTTATGACCTTATCATCCGGCAATCCAACAGATACAGAGATATTCTCCATTCTTTTATGCATTTCCATTACAATTGTATCCATAATCTCCTGCTTACTTTTAAAGTGTTTATAGAGCGAACTATCCTTAATTCCCACCGCCTCCGCAATATTTTTTACGCTTGTGCCTTTAAATCCTTTTATTGAAAATAACGATAATGATTCATTTACAATTCTTTCTTTTGTAGTAATTTTATCTTTTATTACTGTGCCCTTTTCTGATATCACCTTTTTATTCACATTTTCCTCCAGTACCTGAACTGTTTTTACAAGTATTATTTATGAGACTTTTTGCAACGCGCATAGAAATTCACTCATTCAATTCCTATACTTCAATAATACAAGTTTGTGTTCCTTTACAACCCGCTGTATAGAAAAATCGTATAAGTGTTTTCTTTTACACTTGTCCAATATTATATTATTTTTTAATTAAAGTCATCGGACTCATAATATCTACCCCACTCAATTTATCAACACAACATTTCCTTTACTTTTTCTTCTTATCAACACAACATTTCCTTTACTTTTTCTTC
>CAZQRO010000007.1:0-2077 GCA_964595785.1 uncultured Eubacterium sp. | reverse complement strand
ACATTTCCTTTACTTTTTCTTCTTATCAACACAACATTTCCTTTACTTTTTCTTCTTATCAACACAACATTTCCTTTACTTTTTCTTCCTGCTCAAATAGCACACAACCACCTATATGCTCTGTTTCTAGACTTCCTGACAACTGCAATTTTCTAAAAAGCGGTGATTCCTATTCTTTCCGCCTGTTCAAATATATTTTTCCATTCATCTGCATCAAGAACATCTTTTGATTCTTCTGAATCATTACAGCTATGGTTAGCTCTTGCATAACAGCCCTTGCAATGCAGGTTGCACTTATTAGTAATGCTGGCAATAAGAAATGGCGGAATATGCTTTCCTTCTTTTTCAATTCTATGCCTTATATCTCCTGCCTTTTTCGAATTTATGGCAAATCCAGCCATAAAACTGCTTTCTTTCGGATTCTTTAATGTATTCCTGACAATATTACTTATTATATTATCCACACCATTACTCAGATATTTTTCTAAATCAAACGTCCCATTTTCCATATGTAGTACCTCTGTTGTATAGTTTGGCTAGCATATACTAGCCTAAGTTGATTATAGCTAGTGTACACTTGCTTGTCAATACAAACTTGCAGTACAATTATATATGTCTTGCCTTTTATGATTTTCTAGTCTGTTCTCTATAAAATTTTCAGTTAAATTTATTCGAACTCTATGCTAACTAAATCTGATTATTTTTATATTCCTTTATTTTACCATCTTCCATTTCTAATATTCTATTGGTCTGATTTGCAATTTCCATATTGTGAGTAACAATTACAACTGTCTTTCCCATGTCATTAAGAGATTTAAGCACATTCATTATTTCTTCCGAAGTTCTGCTGTCAAGAGCACCTGTAGGTTCATCTGCCAAAATAATACTATTATCAGAAGCAAGAGCTCTTGCTATCGCACAACGCTGCTGCTGACCACCTGATATTTTTGATGGAAGCTTATTTTTCAAATTGTATATTCCCATCAGTTTCAATTTTTCCTGTATTATTCTTTTTCGTTCTTTCTTATTTATTTTCTTTGCAAGCAGCGGTACTTCTACATTTTCAAAAACCGAATAATGATTTAGTAATGCAAAATTCTGAAACACAAAACTAATATTATCTTTTCTTATTTTATGCAAATCATTATTTATCTTACTATTGTTTATTTCTTTTCCATTTAAAAGAAATTTGCCACTGTCCATTATGTCCATACAACCTATGACATTTAAAAGTGTACTCTTTCCTGAACCTGAGTCTCCTATAATCGCTATAAATTCACCATCTTCTATTGTTAAATTTATTTTATCCATTGCTTTAGTTTCTTCATTTCCATATTTATATGTTTTACACGCATCTGTTAATTCAATCATATTAATCTCCATTCCTAAGTGTTCTATTTATTTTCTTTAATCAATACTGATGGCGGCTTTCTGTAGAATAATCCGAATGCCACAATTGTTGTAAGTATGGCTATTGCCAATGCACACATTAGCACTTTCCACAAAACATATTTTAAAATTACTGTATATAAAACATATAAAGAATACATACATATACTATCAGAATAAAATATATCTAAAATTAGATATCCAGCTCCCAAAGTCAAAAAAACCGCTGTAATTCCTTTTAAAATGTTCTGAATCAAAAAAATGGTAAAATGATCAAATGCTGAAAAACCATTCGCATATAAGATTCCATAATTGCCGAAATTTTCTATTATATGTACTGCCTGCATACTAACCTGCAAAATAATAACTGTTATCATAACTACAAATAATATCTGTTCTATAAAATTAATAAATGTTTTATTTTTCAATTCAATATTATTAAATATTCCCTTAAAACTTTTCACAGTAGTTCCATAATTAATTTTTTGAGCTATCTCCGTTATTTCCGCTCTTGCATCATTTACTGAATATCCCTCTTTAACTTTAAAACACATTGTTTCTGAAGCAGACGAAATTGATTTTATATCTTCAACAATAAGCATTTTATAATTCATTTCTTCATATGCAGTAGTCTGTTCACTTACATTATCAATCTTTGGCATTTTTGCATCTTTTTTTATAGTTCCTC
>CAZQRO010000006.1:4711-37780 GCA_964595785.1 uncultured Eubacterium sp. | reverse complement strand
AATATTTCATTCCGGTATGACCCATTGCTATACCGTCACATACTGCAATTGCAGGAAACATGATTGGGGTACCGCCTGCCATTGCAACTCCCATCTTAACTGCATCTGTAATCTTATCTATATTCATATGACCCGGAACTATCTCATTATAAGAACTGACAATACCGACTAATGGTCTGTCTAATTCTTCTTTTGTCATTCCTAATGCATTAAACAGAGAACGATGCGGTGCCTGCTGCATTCCTTTTGTTACATTATCGCTTCTTCTTTCCATGATAATTCTCTCCTTCCATTTGTATACATTTCTAATAAATGCATACACCTTACAACTGATTACCTGATTCTTTCACAAATTGCAGCACCCATCGCCTTACAGCCTACCTGCGTATTGCCGTCTGACATAATGTCAACTGTTCTTATACCATCTTTAAGAACCTGCTTAACTGCTGCTTCTATGGCATCTGCCTCTTTATCTAAATCAAATGAATATCTGAGCATCATTGCTGCTGAAAGAATGGTTGCTATAGGATTAGCAATATCTTTTCCTGCAATATCAGGTGCGGCACCATGACTAGGTTCATATAAGCCCATCTTATTATATCCCAGACTTGCTGATGGAAGCATTCCGATAGAACCTGTAATCATACTTGCTTCATCTGACAATATATCACCAAACATATTCTCTGTAAGGATTACATCGAACTGTTTTGGGTCTTTAACCAACTGCATTGCACAGTTATCTACTAACATATTTGTAACTTTTACTTCCGGATAATCTTTTGATACTTCTGCCACGATTTTCTGCCATAATCTTGAAGAATCAAGAACATTTGCTTTATCCACACTAATAACATTCTTTCTTCTCTTCAAAGCTATTTCAAATCCCTCAACAGCAATTCTTCTTATCTCATCTTCCGTATAAGTGAGAGTATCTACTGCTGTAAGTTTACCATTAACCTCTTTTGTACTTCTTTCTCCAAAATACAAACCGCCTGTTAATTCTCTTACAACAACCATGTCAAATCCGGCTTTTGCTATATCTTCCTTAAGCGGACATGCTTCATTAAGTTCTTCATATAAATATGCAGGTCTTAAATTGGCATATAATGATAGAGATTTTCTTATCTTAAGTAACCCTGCCTCAGGTCTTAGGTTAGGAGCTAATTCATACCATTTATCCTTACCGACGACACCACCCACGGCTCCTAGCAGAACCGCATCACTGTTCTTTGCTGTCTCAATGGCTTCATTCGTCAAAGGTTCACCATATGTATCAATAGAAATACCTCCGATTAGCACATCAGTAAAGTTAAATGTATGACCGTATTTACTGCCAACTGTTTCAAGTACCTTTTTTGCTTCTTCAACAATTTCCGGCCCTATTCCATCACCGGACATAACTGCTATGTTGAAATTCATGAAAATCCCTCTTTTCTATGTACTGTATTTTTCTAATTTAATGGCAAAAAAATATTATAAAATACCACCATAAAAGAATATTAGGTAATATTTTATAATATTTTAATTGATTTTTCAATGGTTAATTGAATTTCCGTCAAAATTTTTAATATTATCTATTAAAAATCACCCTTTAAATATTTCTTATTTATAGATAAAACAACCACCGCAGATATTAATAATACTGCCATAAATATTATACACTCTGTATCATCACCAGTTTTTACTGCCACCTGATTCTGGATGTTTTTGTCTGAACCTATAGTAGTATCTGTCATACTGCCATCTTGTGCATTATTATTTATGCCGGAATTACCATCTTGGCTGTCTTCACTACATACATTTTTCTTGTCCTCTGTAGATAAAATAACTGTTCCACCATTATCTGCTGATGGTAACGTGATACTTACTGTTCCTGATTTACCGACTGTATATATTGCTCCATTGTAGATATCATATAATTTTGTTCCATCTTTATAATCCGTTGCAAATGATACATTTTTACTGTCATTCTTAATATTAAGTCCAACAAATACCTTTTCACCATTATATTCTCTTGATATCACTTCATAGCCTTCTGCATCACTTGAAACACATACATTTCTTAATCCCTTGGCAAATATTTTAGAATAATCTTTACGAATATTTAAAAGTTTTTTGTAATGCATATACATGGAATTGCTGTCATTAACAAGACTCCAGTCAAAATCATATCTGTTAGTCTGATATGGATAATTATTTTCACCTGTAAGTCCAATTTCCTCACCATAATAAATGACAGTCTGTCCTTTTGCTGTTATCTGGAATGTAGCGGCAATCTTCATAAGATTGCATGCAGTGTTTTCATCATATTTTTTCTTAAGTTTAAATAGCATACCATCTTCATCATGACTGCTTAAGAAATTAGCCATTGTTGCTGTATTGCTAATTTTATTATTCCTGCTAATCATATATTTCTCTACTGTAGAAATATTTCCTGTCACAAAACTCATAGCCATATTATTCATATTAAAGTCTAACAGTGAATCCATTCTTCCTGAATTAAGTGTCGTATTATTTTTATCATAACTTGCCTCAAATGCTTCACCCATTAACTTAAAATCCGGATTAAGTTCTGCTAACTGATTCTTAAAATCTGACCATGTTGTTTTATCTACATTATTAACTGTATCAACTCTAAAGAAATCAATGTCAAATCATTTTCACTATCATATTCTTTCTCATCAAAATCATTCACTTTATATGAAGAAGGTTCATTGCCACTGTCATACTCATCTTTATTACATAGAATTATATGCAGGTCATCTGGTTCTGTCTCGGCATAAGGGTCACAATAATATATGTTATATGTATATGCATCTTTTTCATCTACATACAATCTTACTTCCTGTTCATATTCGTTGCATTTTGCTAAAATCGTTGCCTTACATAATCTATAATCTTTTGAAACTGTAAGGTTGCCGTCCTCAATCTTTAAAGGATTTTCTATATCCTCATAATCATCATACTCATCCTCATAACTTATAACGGAAAATTCTACACTTGCATTTAATATTTTATTACCATTAATGTCATAATATGTACATGTTGTGGGCAGTTCTACTGTTACTCCTAATATGGCATCCGGCATATCCACTTCAATATACTCATAATATGTTTCTTCTGCATCTGCAATAATATTGCCCGGAATTATACCCATAATCATAATAAATGCCATTATAAACGCTATGGATTTTTCTAAACCTCTTCTTAATAATTTACATACATTTCCTCTCTTTTTTCCCATTTCTAATTCATCCTCTCTTTGCATATTATAGTAGTTCTACACATAATGCACTACATAATCACAAGCCGGAATATGTAGTGTACTATTTAAAATAGTACACTCACTGTAACATTTACTAATTTATTTGTCAATATAAATTTAAGTTTCAATGTTTCCTTATGAATTTAAGCTTCAATGTTTCCTTTATAATATAAGCACCTTTAATATTATCAAAGTTTTTTCTCTGATAACCTTAAAGATGCCTTAATAAAAAGTCTGTTTTATTATTAATATTTATTTCAATGAACCTTTAATTAAATTAATTATTTCAATTGCTGAACACGCAACATCATATCCCTTATTTCCTGCTTTTGTACCAGCTCTTTCAATTGCCTGCTCAATATTATCCGTTGTAATAACGCCAAATAATGTCGGAACACCTGTTGACAACCCCACAGTTGCAATTCCCTTGCTTACTTCTGCACATACCAAATCATAATGACTTGTTGAACCTTTGATTACTGCTCCAAGGCATATAACTGCATCATATCTTCCGCTTTCAGCCATCTTATTTGCAATTATCGGAATCTCATAGGCACCAGGTACCCATGCGAGTGTAATACTGTCGCTGTCAACACCATGACGAACAAGTGCATCTTCGGCTCCCGAAACTAACTTTGATACGATAAACTCATTAAATCTTGCTGCAACAATAGCTATTCTTGCTCCATTACCTACTACATTTCCTTCTAAAACTTTCATCTTAATCCACCATGCAGCCAAAGGCTGCATTCCTTTCTTTTATTATTTGTAATTTGTCATATGATGCATTTTATCCTGCTTTGTCTTTAAATAGAACAAATCATATTTTCCAGGTTTAATCTCTATCGGTACTCTTTCTTCTATCGTTATTCCATAACCTGCAAGTCCTGAAACCTTAGTTGGGTTATTTGTAAGTAATCTCAAATGCTTAGCTCCAAGGTCATATAAAATCTGGGCACCTATCCCATAATCTCTAAGGTCCGGTGCAAAACCTAATTTCACATTAGCTTCGACTGTATCATATCCCTGTTCCTGTAATTCATATGCTTTCAATTTATTAATAAGTCCAATGCCTCTGCCTTCCTGTCTCATATATAATAATATGCCTCTGCCTTCTTTTGCAATAGCTTTCATTGCTGCATCTAACTGCTCGCCACAGTCACATCTTGCCGAACCAAATACATCACCAGTAAGACACTCAGAATGAACACGGCAAAGAACCGGCTCGCCATTTGATACATCACCCATGGTAAGTGCAACATGATGCTCACCATTTAAAACGTTTTCATATCCATGAATAACAAACTCACCATATTTTGTAGGAAGCTTTGCCTTTGCTTCTTTCTTAACAAGACTTTCCTTTTCTAATCTGAATTTAATTAAATCTGCGATTGTAATAATGGTAAGATTATGTTGTTCTGCAAATTTAAGAAGTTCTGTTGTTCTCATCATAGTTCCGTCTTCACGCATAATTTCACAGCACAACCCTACCGGTTTTAAACCGGCTAATGTAACAAGGTCAATCGTTGCTTCTGTATGTCCTGCCCTTTTTAATACTCCGCCTTCCCTTGCTTCAAGAGGAAACATATGACCCGGTCTTCTAAAATCCTCAGGTTTCGCTCCGTCTTCAACAGTCTTCATAGCTGTAACAGAACGCTCTAATGCTGAAATTCCTGTTGTTGTATCCACATGGTCGATTGATACTGTAAATGCAGTTGAATGATTGTCAGTATTTACACTTACCATCTGCTCTAATCCGAGTTTTTCACACCATTCTTTACTCATTGGCATACAGATAAGCCCTTTTGCATCTGAAGCCATAAAATTAACATTTTCCTGTGTTGCAAATTCTGCCGCACATATTAAATCACCTTCATTTTCTCTATCAGGATCATCGATTACTAAAATCACCTTACCGTTTTTCAAATCTTCTAGTGCCTGATTGATTGTTCCTATTTCTATCATTTATTATCATCCTTTCTTATAGCAATAATATTCTCTATAATATAGCCTAAGTTCTTTAGACTAATCTTCTTTTTACAAATATTTATACTAAAACCCGCATTTCATAAGCAAATCCAATGTTACACTGCTGTCTTTCCCTGAATCTTCTTTATGGTACCCCATTAGTTTTTCTATATATTTTCCAATAATATCACATTCAAGATTAACAATATCACCTGGCTTCTTGTAACAGAGTATAGTTTCACTTTTTGTATGTGGAATAATAGAGACCTTAAAACACTTTTCATCAACATATGCCACTGTAAGACTTATTCCATCAATGGTAATTGAACCCTTTTCTACAATATATCTAAGTAATTCATCATCTGCCATAATGGTATACCAGATGGCATTTTCTTCTGATTTTATATCCGATATTGTACCGGTTCCATCAATATGGCCCGCCACTATATGTCCGCCAAATCTTCCATTTGCAGCCATGGCTCTTTCTAAATTAACATATGGTTTTGCATTCAATGCACTAAGAGAACTTCTCCTAAATGTTTCTGCCATTACATCTGCCTCAAATATATTGCCATTTAATTTAGTAACTGTAAGGCATACACCATTTACCGCAATACTGTCACCGATTTTAGTATTTTCAAGTATCTTGTCTGCTTCAATATCGATAGTTCCTGACTGACCACCCATATTAATTTTATTAACTTTTCCTATTTCTTCTATCAGACCTGTAAACATTTATTTTACCCTGCCTTTCTGATACAAATCAATTTTAATCATACCTGACTCTGAACATTTACAAATATCCTTCTATCAGAATATCATTTTCAATATTTTTTATCCTGATATCTTTAAGTTCAACGGCATCTTTCATAAGTGGTATTCCCACTCCTCCTATTGGTGATTTAGCCTTTTCACCCATAATAATCTTCGGTGCAATATATGCATATACCTTATTGACTATTCCCGCTGCAAACGCTGCTGCATTTACACTTGCTCCTCCTTCAATTATCACACTGTCTATTTTCAATTCGCCAAGTTTATTCATAAGCTGTTTTAAATCAACTCTGTCAGAATCCTTAGTTTCTATTACGGTAATACTTTTTTCTTCTAATTGCTTAATCTTATCATTATCGGTAAATCTGCTGCTGTATGCTACAATTGTTTTTATATTGTCTGCCGTATTCACAATCTTACTGTCTAGCGGAATTTTCAAATGTGAATCTAAAATTATTCTTACAGGATCCACACCTTCTTCTATTCTGCAATTAAGCATTGGATTGTCTGCTAAGACTGTATTTATACCAACCATTATTCCCGAATATTGCTTTCTTAGAAGCTGTACATGCATTCTTGACGGCTCAGATGTTACCCATTTAGAATCACCTGTGTATGCTGCAATTTTACCATCAAGTGTCATTGCATATTTTACTGCCACAAATGGCGTCTTATTACTAATGTAATAAAAGAATATTTCATTCATCTTAGTACATTCTTCTTCTAAAATTCCACATTCGACTTCTATACCATGACTTCGCAGAATCTCCACACCATGACCTGCAACAAGCGGATTACTGTCCATACTCCCTATATATACTTTTCTAATACCTTTTTCAATAATTATATCTGTACATGGAGGTGTTTTTCCAAAATGACAGCAAGGCTCCAAAGTAACATATAATTCTGCACCTGTCATATCCTCTGTGCATCTAGTAAGTGCATTCCGTTCTGCATGAAATTCACCATACTTTTCGTGACAGGCCTCACTTATTATTCTGCCATCTTTTACTGCCACACATCCTACCATTGGATTTGGTGATGTATGCCCTATGGCAGTTTTTGCAATTTCTATTGCACGTTTCATGTATTGTTCCTGTTCTGTCATTACAAATCCTTTCCTATAAATCAAAAAAAATGCCCCTGAAAACATCTTACGTCTTCAGGAGCAACCTAATATCAGCTTTACTATTCATAAATCAAGCTCTTCTCTCATCCAGACTTTACTGTCGGCTTCGGAATTAACAAATGTTTCACCGAATCATGCATTCACATAAATGTGTCCGCTTGCGGGCTTTACCGCCGGTATGGAATTACACCATGCCCTGAAGACTTATTTTTTTAACTTTGTGTATTATATCACTATATAAATTGATTTTCAACTATATAATTCTCTGTTTGATAAATATTAATTAATTATTATTTTTCAATACCATCTGCTGCTTTTTCTATATCTACAATTGCTGCTTTCTGCATCGGAATTCTACAGTTCTTATTATTACCAAATTCAACAATAACCACATCATCATTTATATCAATTACTACACCGTAAAATCCACTTGTTGTAAGTATGCTGTCCCCAATTTCAAGTGATGATAGTAATGTACTCATCTGTGCCTGCTGTTTCTTCTGTGGTCTTATCATTAAGAAATAAATAAATGCTCCAAATACTACTACATATCCCAGAATCAATAAGATTCCCTGTGCTCCTGATGCGCTTGATGCTGCTAACATTGATACTGCTGTGTTCATAAAAAATCCTCCTAAAATTTTATTTTTTCATTTTATATAACTACTAAGAGCTAATTCTCTCTTGCAACTATTTAACTATTTTCTAATATTCTTTTTGTTCTCTGAATTACTATCATTCTCCAAAAAGCCTTCTAACTTCTGTTTCTTATATTCTTTATACCTATTATTCTCTATGGCATCTCTGATTTCTTCCATCATTGTATTATAGAAATACAAATTATGCAATACACATAATCTCATACCTAACATTTCTTTAGCCTTAAGTAAATGTCTTATATATGCCCTGCTGTAAGTTCTGCATGCAGGACAGTTGCAGCCCTCTTCAATAGGTCTTGAATCTAATTCATACTTTGCATTGAAAAGATTCAATTTACCTTTATTAGTGTATAGATGACCATGTCTTCCATTTCTGCTTGGATAGACACAATCAAAGAAATCCACACCTCTGTCTACTGCTTCAAGTATATTTGCAGGTGTTCCTACCCCCATAAGATACGTTGGTTTTTCTAACGGAAGATGTGGCACCACTTCATCAAGAATTCTGTACATTTCTTCGTGGCTTTCACCTACTGCCAGTCCTCCTACTGCATATCCGTCTAAATTCATTTCAGAAATAATGTCTGCGTGTTCTTTTCTGATATTCTCAAAAACGCCTCCCTGATTTATTCCAAAGAGCATCTGATTCTTATTAATTGTATCCTCTAAAGTTTTAAGTCTGTCCATCTCTGTTTTGCAGCGTCTAAGCCATCTCGTAGTTCTATCAACAGAATTTCTAATATAGATTTCATCAGCAATACTAGATGGACATTCATCAAATCCCATAGCTATTGTAGATGCCAGATTAGACTGTATCTGCATACTCTGTTCAGGACCCATAAAAATCTTACGCCCATCCACATGCGAATTAAAATACACGCCTTCTTCTTTAATCTTTCTAAGTCCTGCAAGCGAAAACACCTGAAATCCACCTGAATCTGTAAGTATAGGTTTATCCCATACCATGAATTTATGCAATCCTCCTAATGTCTTAACCACTTCATCACCTGGTCTGACATGAAGATGATATGTGTTAGATAATTCTACCTGAGTTTTTATCTGTTGTAAATCCGTTGTGGCTACTGCACCTTTAATAGCAGCAGCAGTACCTACATTCATAAATACAGGAGTCTGTATAACACCATGAACCGTAGTAAACTCACCACGTTTCGCTTTGCCATCTATATTTATCAATTTATAATTCTTACTCATTCTTTCCTCCATACCTTTAGTCTAACTATTTGAAAGACGCTGTATTAGTATAGCTTATTTTTTTCTCCTTTGCAAGACAGCCCTAAATTTTTTATATAAAATTAATTAAAATTGTATATTCTCATCAATTTTACCAATAATACTTCATAAGTATAATAATTTATTATTTGTTTATGATAGTAATTAACAACTAATAAAGTGGAGGCATTATGTGGAAAGTTCTTAATAAAGTGCATGAAAATGAAAGTGATTATATCAAATGCGGAATCACCGGCTGGTGCTTAGAAGTTATATGGACCGGTCTGATTAATTTCACAAATCGTGATAAAAAATTGTTGTCTAATACTTCTCTTATTATGTTTCCCATTTATGGACTTGCATTTCTAATCAAACCTATCAGCAAAATCATTAAGAACAGATGTCTTTTCTGCCGTGGCTGCATCTACACTATGCTTATATATACTGTTGAATTTATCAGTGGATTGGAACTAAAGAAACATAACATATATCCTTGGGATTACAGCAAAAGCAAATATAACATAAAAGGCATAATCCGTTTGGATTATGCCCCTGCATGGTTTACTGTGGGATTATTATATGAAAAACTGCTATCGCTTGGATGGCATATCCGCCGATAAAATGAAATTGAATATCATTATCTGAAAATTACTACAGCCGTAATAATTATCTGTATTATCAAAATAGCCGGCATACCGATTACAAACTGCATATGCTTAGTTTTATGCCTAAACACCTGCATTCCTATATTCGCACCAATACTTCCAAGCAAAAGTGCTGAAAAAAACAGGCTTCTCTCCGGAATTCTCCACTGATGTTTAATTGCTTTTCTTTTATCAATTCCCATCATCGCAAATGCAATAATATTAATTATAAACAGATATATTATAAAAAGTTTCCACATGTTTTCACCTCTTATGAGATTCAGGTGTTGAAATATATTGTCATAGCACAGCAAGAAGAATTTTTGTGAAAATTGATAAAATATTCTTAAAACAATATCTCTTTACACCTGAATCTCTATAACTAATGATTCATAATATTATTCATTCTTTTCGTCAATTTTCTTCTCTTCATATGTGCTGGCAATAAATAACTCATCTAACTGTTTCCGGTCAACCACATTTGGTGCATCTGTAAGAAGACATGAAGCATCTTTTACCTTAGGGAATGCGATTACGTCACGAATACTGTCCTCATGAACCATATGCATTATAAGTCTGTCAAGTCCGAATGCAAGTCCTGCATGAGGAGGCACACCGTATTTGAATGCATTTAATAAGAATCCAAACTTCTCATAGGCTTCCTCAGTTGTAAATCCAAGTGCCTTAAACATCATTTCCTGTATATCATCCTGATGAATTCTCACACTTCCTCCGCCAAGTTCTGTACCATTTAAAACTATATCATAGGCTTTTGCTCTTGCCTTGCCAGGGTTTGTCTCAACTAAATCGATATCCTCTTCCATAGGCATTGTAAATGGATGGTGCATTGCAACAAATCTCTCTGTAATCCATAAGAAGTTATATGTGTCTTTATCAAGCAGTCCAAGATTTGATGCAATTTCACATCTCAGAGCACCTAAAACCGCATATACTATTTTATTTCTGTCTGCTGCAAAGAGAAGTAAATCCCCCGGTTTTCCTGCCATTTTTTCAACAATTGCTGCCATCTCTTCATCAGTCATGAATTTTGCAAATGAAGACTTATATGTTCCGTCATCATTAATTGCAATGTATGCAAGTCCTTTTGCACCATATCCCTTTGCAAATTCTACTAAAGCATCAATCTTCTTTCTTGGCATATGTCCCTGTCCGTTTGCATTAATACCACGAACTGAACCACCATTTTCAAGAGCTGAAGTAAATACTGAGAAACCACAGTTTTTAACCACATCAGATATATCCTTAAGTTCAAAACCGAATCTTGTATCAGGCTTGTCTGAACCAAATCTGTCCATTGCTTCCTGCCATGTCATTCTAAGAAATGGGGTCTTAATCTCTACACCAAGAATTTCCTTCCACAATTTTGCAAGTAATCTTTCATTTACATCAATAACATCATCTATATCTACAAATGATAATTCCATATCTATCTGTGTAAATTCAGGCTGACGGTCTGCTCTTAAATCCTCATCTCTGAAACATTTTGCAATCTGCATATATCTGTCATATCCCGAACACATTAATAACTGCTTGAATAACTGTGGTGACTGAGGCAACGCATAGTAATTACCCGGGTGAATACGGCTTGGTACAAGATAATCTCTTGCTCCTTCAGGTGTACTCTTTGTAAGAACAGGCGTCTCTATTTCAAGAAATCCTTCATCAGTCATAAATGAACGTACAAGTGTAGTAACTTTACTTCTTAACATAATATTATTCTGTATATGTGGTCTTCTTAAATCAAGATATCTGTATTTAAGTCTTAATTCATCTTTAACTGTAACTCCATCTTCTACAGGAAATGGTGGTGTAAGTGACTCTGATAAAATTCTTATAGACGTTGCTCTTACTTCAATATCACCTGTAGCAAGGTTTTCATTAATTGCTCCGCCACGTTTTTCCACGCGTCCTTCCACTGCTATAACAAATTCATTTCTGATTGACTCTGCCTTTGCAAATCCCTCTGCTTTAACATCATTTTCATCAAATACTATCTGAAGAATTCCTGAACGGTCTCTCAAATCCACGAAAATAAGGCTTCCAAGATTTCTTCTCTTTGCAGCCCAGCCCATAACCGTAACTGTTTCTCCTATATTTTTATTAGATAATTCTGTACATCTGTGACTTCTTTTAAGTCCTTTCATTGACTCAGCCATTTTACTTAACTTCCTTTCCTTTTATGAAATCAGCTATTTCATCAAGTGTAACCTTAGTCTGTTCTCCATCTTCCATACACTTAACATTTGCACTATTCTCATTTATTTCATTCTCACCTATTATAACAGTGTATTTTGCACCTAACTTATTAGCATATTTCATCTGTGCCTTAACACTTCTGTCCATATAATCCGTCTCAACAACTATTCCTGCATTTCTAAGATTATTGACAATATTATATGACTTTGCCTTAGCTTCCTTACCAAGAACTCCTACATAAAGTGAAACAGGTGTTTCTGCCTCAAGTGATACACCTTCTTTATCAAGAAAATATAGTATTCTCTCAAGTCCCATTCCAAAACCTGCAGATGGTATGTCCTGTTTTTCATCTATCTCATGAACCAGTCCATCATATCTCCCACCGCCGCATAAAGTAAATCCTTCTGAATTAACGAATTCAAATACAGTCTTAGTATAGTAATCAAGACCTCTTACGATTCCCGTATCAATTTCAAATGGAATGCTAAGTGCGTTTAACATTGATTTAAGTTCTTCAAAATGTTCTTTACATTCATCATCAAGATAATCAATTGTTCTTGGTGCATCTGCAACAATCTTCTTACATGCATCAACTTTACAGTCAATTACACGAAGCGGATTCTTCTGCATTCTCTCTCTGCATGTCTCACATAAACAGTCTTCATGCTGCTTCAAATATGCAAGAAGAGCTTCATTATATGTCTTTCTGCAATTAGCACAGCCAATACTATTGATGTGGAGTTTTGCATCTTTTAATCCTAATTCCTTAATAATCGTAGAAATCAATGTAATTAATTCCACTTCCACCATTGGACTCTTAGAACCTACTATTTCCACACCGAACTGGTGATGCTGTCTGAGTCTTCCACTCTGTGGTTTCTCATATCTGAAAGCCGGGGTTACATAGAATAATTTAGTTGGTGCAGGTTCAGCATACATATTATGCTCAAGATAAGCTCTTATAGCTCCTGCTGTTCCTTCCGGTTTAAGAGTAATACTTCTGTCACCCTTATCCGTAAAAGTATACATCTCCTTTTGAACTACATCCGTTGTTTCACCCACGCCCCTCTGAAATAATACGGTATGTTCGAATACAGGTGTAATTATCTCTTTAATATTATATCTTGCTGCCACATCTCTGCAAATCTTCTCTATTACTGTACGTTTGTGCATATCTGCTCCAAACCAGTCCTGTGTTCCTCTCGGTGCCTGTGTAATCATTATTTTGTATCTTCCTTTCCTGTGATTTTATTTATATCAACATTATGAATAACTCTCATAAATGCCAGAAATATCTCCATATCAAAATTCTTAACCTCATCAATCATAAGTTCAATTGCTGTTTTTACATCAAAAGCCTTTCTGTATGTACGGTCTGAAATAAGCGCTGCAAACACATCACAGACTCTTATTATTCTTGCACCCAACGGAATGTTTTCTCCTGAAATGTTCTCAGGATATCCGCTGCCATCATAGTTCTCATGATGATACAATACTGAATCAAGTATATCCTTCTCAAAACCTTCGTCATACAGTATATCATATCCCAATTTAGAATGCATCCTGATATATCTTAGTTTTTCTACAGTAAGTGTATCATCTCCACCATACAGATAGGCATATACTCTTACCTTTCCAATGTCGTGAACCATTCCTGCCATAGCAAGCATATTGCAGTATTCCTCATTACATTTTAACTCTTTCCCAATCATGTATGCCAGATTACTCACACATATTCCATGTATTATAAGTTCAGGCATTTCCTGCACTTCCATGTTTTCTTCAATATATTTTTCCATATCAGAATTACTAATTTCTATTACATTTTCACTCATATAATCAGAACAAATCCTTTCTAAAGCATTCATTATTCCGAATAAAACTGCGTTTTCTTTCTATCATTTCGTCAATCCTCTCAATATACAAATCCACATCTTTTACATTTTCAATTCTCTCAATGCGTTTTCCATCCGGAAATACCATTTTAGTGGAAGAACCTGCTCCTACTGCTAGAATTGTCTGCTTTTCCTCCATTATCAGTATATTATAAATTCCTTCTTTTGACTCTCTTGCATAACCTGTATTTTCAAGGTTCCCTGTCATATTCTTCTGTCGGTACAGATAATATGGCTTAAGCCCCAGTTTCGCTGCTGTTTCTTTAGTTATTTTCATAATCTCTTCACTATTATTAAACTGATAATCTTTATATTCATCTTTGAAAATGTTAAGCCTGGCAGCTCTTTTAACAGCCAGTGAATGAATGGTTAAACTATCCGGCTTAAGTTCTTCAACTGCCATCATGCTATGTTTTACGTCTAAGGCATCTTCTCCCGGAAGTCCCAAGATAAAATCCATATTAATATTATCAAAACCTTCTTCTCTTGCCATCTTGTATGCTTCTAAAAACTGTTCTACCGTGTGATGCCTTCCAATAATTTTAAGAGTCTCATTTTTCATAGTCTGTGGATTGATTGAAATTCTTGTCACACCGTATTTTTTAATGACTGCAAGTTTTTCCCTCGTAATACTGTCAGGTCTTCCTGCTTCTACGGTAAATTCATTAAGTTTTCCCACATCATATAGTTCAGATACTTTTTTTAATAAACGTTCTAACTGGTCAGGCTCTAATGTAGTGGGTGTTCCACCACCTATATATATGGTAGATATCTTCTTATGAGAAAATTCTTCTGCACAAAATTCTATCTCTTTGCAAAGTGCATCTAAGTAATCCTCAATTTTATTTCTGAATTTAAAAATTGGATTAGAGGTAAATGAACAATACAGGCAGGTACTTGGACAAAATGGAATTCCAATGTACAGACTATATCCGTTTTTATAGTCGATTTTATTTAGAATGTGTAATTCGTTTTCAGAGATTTCCACACTTTCTTTTGCCTTTATATCAGACAGATAATAATTCTCTTTCATATATTCAATTGTATCCCGGCCTGACATTCCATTTTCTATAAGTTCTGATGTAATCTTTGTTGGTCTGATTCCTGACAAAGTTCCCCATAGAAGTTCTTTGCCTGAATAATTACGGAATATATCATAAAGTTTACGTTTTAATATATTCTTAGTTTCTTTTCTGTCATATTCTCCTGACTCATCCGCCACCGTTTCAAATTCAATGGATTTGACAACTGTTTTTCTCTTTTTTTCCATATCATTATCTGCGTTATTGTCTGAATCATTATCCGCACCATTATCCACAAGACTGATTTTCATAGTTTCAGTACCAAATTTGCACTCTAAAACTAAACGTGCATCTCTAAGTCTTTCTAACTTATCAGTACACATTTCTTCTCCCGGATAAAAGGACCGGATTATTCCCTGAATATCATATTCAAAATCCACTCTGTCTAAATATTTAATTAATATCATATAATGCTTTTTCACTACCTATGGTAGTTTCCTCCTCATGTCCCGGATATACATGCGTATCACTATCTAAAATCAGCAATTTATCAACTATTGATCTGATTATGGCACTCTGACTTCCTGTTGGAAAATCTGTTCTTCCATGAGAACAGCAAAATAGTGTATCTCCACTAAACAATACCTTTTCTTCTTCCAGATAATAACAACAGCTTCCTATTGTATGTCCCGGCGTATGAATCACTTTAAATTTAATATCATCAATTATTAATTCGTCACCATCATTTACAAATTCATCTGCACGCCCTGTAACTGTTACCCCGAATGCCCTGCCAAGATTCATATCACTGTTTATTACCTGCTTTTCTTCATTATACAGATACACCTTTATCCCAAAATGAGTCTTTAATGTCTGTACTGCACCTATATGATCAAAATGTCCATGTGTAAGCAGTATTGCCACCGGCATAAGTCCATAAGTCTTTAACTTTCTTTCTATCTCGTCTGCCTCATCTCCCGGGTCAATGATAATTGCCTTATCACTTTCTTTTCTGCTTATAATATAACAATTAGTTCTAACCGGTCCGACTACCATGCGCTTTACATTTAAATTCATTTAAACCTCCATGCTAAATCATTACAATTAATTTGTAATCATTCAGAATCCGTCAAATTTCTCATACTGATAAACTGTTGCTGAACAATTCTCTAATTTCTCTCTATATCTATGATACTTTCAACTTTTCTCATATTATCCACAAGTTTCTTAAGTTCCTGTACACTGCCAATTTCAAATGCCATTGATATAGTGGCAAGTCCCTGCTTATTTGTTCTTACATTCATGCTTGTAACATCTATTTCACGCTCTGTCGTTATCTTAGATAAATCTGCTAAAATACCTGTTCTGTTGTTAGCATAAATCTTAATTTCCGCCATATATTTTTCCGAATTGCTCACATCCGGCTTCTGCCATTCAGCTTCAATTAGCCTTGCTCTCTCGATTTCAGGCATATTAAGTATATTTACACAGTCTGTCCTGTGAATAGACACTCCTCTTCCTCTCGTTATAAAGCCAACTATCTCATCACCCGGAACAGGACTGCAGCATTTTGAAAATCTTACCGCTACATCATGGATTCCCTTAACTGTTATTCCGCCTTTTGATTTAGAAACTGTAGGCTTTTCTTTAGCCTCGCTGACTGCTTCAAGAATTTCCTCATCAGTCACTTCTTTCTTATGTTTTTTCTCATATTCTTCAATAAGCCGGTTAATAACCTGACCTTCTTTTAGTCCGCCATGTCCTACGGCTGCCAATACCGATTCCCAATCTCTGAAACCATATTTTCTCATAACCTTATCAGTAAATTCTGCCTTGGACAAATCACTTAAGACAATAGATTTTGATTTGCAATATTTATCAATCATCTCCTTGCCTTTTGCTATATTATCTTCTTTAAGTTCTGTTCTGAACCACTGGTTTATTTTATTCTTTGCCTGTGTAGACTTAACAATATTTAACCAGTCCCTGCTCGGTCCCTTAGAATTCTGTGAAGTTACAACTTCTATCCTGTCACCGTTTTGTATCTGGTGGTCAATGGGAACCATCTTACCATTCACCCTGGCTCCTACCATTCTGTTGCCTACAGCCGAATGAATTGCATACGCAAAATCAATCGGTGTTGAACCATGAGGAAGATTCATTACGTCTCCTGATGGTGTAAAACAGAATACATTTTCAGAGAAAAGGTCTAAATCACTCTTAAGCAGATTCATAAATTCCCTGTTATCTGACATATCCCTCTGCCATTCGAGAATCTGTCTGAGCCAGCTAAGTTTCTCTTCCTCTGTCTGCTGCTCATTCTTTCCTTCTGCATTCTCTTTATATTTCCAGTGAGCCGCAATACCATACTCAGCAGTTCTATGCATCTCAAATGTTCTTATCTGAATCTCAAACGGAAGTCCCGATGGTCCGATAAGCGTAGTATGGAGAGACTGATACATATTGGGTTTTGGCATGGCAATATAATCCTTAAATCTTCCGGGAATAGGCTTATACATCTCGTGAATGATGCCAAGTGCCGCATAGCAGTCCTTAACTGTATCTACAATAATTCTGACTGCAAATAAATCATAAATCTGGTCAAGTGTCTTATTCTGATTGACCATCTTCCTGTATACACTAAACAAATGCTTTACACGTCCATCTATCTTAGCTTCTATTCCGGCATTATCAATCTGTTCCTGAACTTCCTCTATTATCTCTTCTATAAAATGTTCTCTAGATGATTTCTTAATTTCTATCTTCTCTGAAAGGTCTTTATATATATCCGGCTCTAAATATTTCAATGATAAATCATCTAATTCTATCTTAATCTTAGAAATACCAAGTCTTTGTGCAATAGGTGCATATATCTCCATTGTCTCACGAGATTTTTCTATCTGTTTCTCAGGCGATTGATATTGCATGGTTCTCATATTATGCAAACGGTCTGCTAACTTAATCATAATTACACGAATATCTTTTGCCATAGCAAGGAACATTTTTCTTAAATTCTCTGCCTGTATCTCTACTTTATCATGTTCATATGACAACTGTGTCAATTTAGTAACACCATCTACTAATAATGCCACTTCTTCACCGAACTCTTTTGTAATATCTTCGGTTGTCATAACAGTATCTTCTACCACATCATGAAGAAGTCCTGCCACAATAGTCTCCTTATCAAGTTCTAATTCAGCAAGAATAATAGCAACCGCGACCGGATGAATAATATAAGATTCTCCCGATTTTCTCTTTTGTTCCTTATGAGCATCATAAGCAATTCTATATGCCTTCTCAACCATTGTGGTATCTGTAGACGGATGATACTTATGAATACCATCTACTAGTTTATGAAACAGTTCATTCGGATCATCAAACTCTGAAGCATCTTTTACGAGGTGCCCATCCACTATCCTTACGTTTTCAAGCATACTTTTCTCGTCTTCATTATTAACATTTTCCGATTCTTTCTTTTCTTCTAAGGTTACTTCATCATTTTGCACTGCAATATTCGTTTTCTGTTCCATCTTCTCGCCTCAGTTCTATTTGAATTCTTAATTGTGAATTATATCAAAATATTATAAGTAGTTTTTGTGGAAAATGCAATAAGTTCTTATTATTTGGCTTAAAAAACGAATAATTACAATTTTCTCAAATCAACATTACTTTTTCGGTACAAAGCACCTGCCACCTTCACCATTTATCTTCTTCTCATTTTTCTTAGCCTGTTCGCAGAAATACATCTGTGAAGTTAATAGAGTTTTTCCTCTCTTATCCACCTTTTCGTAGTGGTCCCCCACAAGAATATGTGCTTTAAGAGTATCTGCAAGCTGGATATTCAAGATACTAATAACATTCTCTTTTAACTTTTTATCCTCAACAGGAAAAAGAATTTCCACACGCTTATCAAGATTTCTTGGCATCCAGTCGGCACTTGACATATATACCTCTTCGTTTCCGCCATTACCAAAATAAAATATTCTGCTGTGTTCTAAAAATGTTCCTACGATTGAACGGACTTCAATATTGTCACTTATTCCAGAAATTTCTGTCTTAAGACAGCATATTCCCCTTACTATAAGGTTAATTTTAACTCCTGCTGCTGATGCTTCATAGAGTGCTGCTATTACTTCCTTGTCACAGAGTGAATTCATTTTAGCCGTAATGAATGCTTCTTTGCCTTCTTTTGCATACTTAATTTCTCTTTTAATAAGATAAAGAAATCTGCTACGGAGCCAATATGGTGCAAGACTTAATTTATTCCAATGCTTTGGTTCACTATAACCGGATATCATATTAAATACTGCGGTTGCATCCTCGCCAATAGCTTCATTGCATGTCAAAAGCCCCATATCAGTATATAATTTTGCTGTCGCATCATTATAGTTACCTGTTCCAAGATGAACGTATCTCTTTATTCCATCTTCCTCTTTTCTAACTACCATAGTGATTTTACTGTGAGTCTTTAATCCCATAAGTCCATATATGACATGGCAGCCTGATTTTTCAAGTTTCTTAGCCCACTGAATATTATTTTCCTCATCAAATCTTGCCTTAAGTTCTACAAGTACCGTTACCTGTTTACCATTATCTGCTGCCTTTGCAAGTGAAGTTATAATAGGCGAATTACCACTGACTCTGTAAAGAGTCTGCTTAATTGCCAATACTTTTTCATCTTCTGCTGCCTGCTTTACAAAATTAACTACAGGATTAAATGACTCATACGGATGGTGAAGTAAAATATCATGTCGGCTTATCTGTGTGAATATATCTTCTTCATCATTAATCATTGCTGATTGTACCGGAATATATTTTTCATCCTTTAATTCTTCAAATCCCTCTATTCCATAGAGTTTCATTAAAAATGTAAGGTCTATTGAACCATTTATCTTATATATGCAGCTTTCATTTATATTTAATTCCTGTTTCAAGAACTTAATAATCCTTTTGTCACATTTTTCTTCTATTTCAAGACGAATAGCCTCGCCACGCTGTCTCTTCTTCAACTGTTTCTGAATTTCTTCAAGTAAATCAGAGGCATCATCTTCATCAATAGTCAAATCGGCATTTCTTGTTATTCTATACGGAAATGCACATATAACCTCATGACTGCTGAATAATTTATGAATATTTCTCTCAATTATCTGTTCTAATAAAATTACTGTTCTTCCCTCCTGTGAAGGCAATTCAATTATTCTGCCTACGACTGTAGGTATCTGTACGGTTGCATAATTTTCTTCATCATCACCTTTTAATAATACGCACAGATTTAAAGATTTATTTCTGATTAAAGGAAATGGTCTGGCAGAATCTACCGCCATTGGTGTAAGAATCGGATAAAGCGTTTCATCAAAATAGTCATCAGCAAATTCACACTGTTCCCTGCTCATCTGTTCGTGAGCTGTAAGCATATTAAGACCTGCCTTTTCTAATAATGGAATAAGTGAACGATTAAATGTAGAATACTGTCGATTCATAAAATCATGCGTTTCCTTAGTAATCTCCGTTAACTGCTCTTTCGGTTTCATACCAGCTAAATCCGGTTTGGTAAATTTGGCATCCACCATATCTTTAAGCGAAGCTACCCTTACCATAAAGAATTCATCTAAGTTAGACGCTGTAATGCTTAGGAACTTAAGTCTTTCAAATAATCTGTTAGTTTTATCTTTAGCCTCTAATAAAATCCGCTCATTAAACTGAAGCCAGCTTAATTCCCTGTTCTTATAATATTCCGGTTTTGTAAATCCATTCTGCTCTGCCATATATTCCGCCCCTTTCTATGAGGCCCTTTTCTGTTTTAATACCGGCTTAATCCCATATACTTCCTCAAAAAATTCTGCTTTTCTGCTGAACAGCCCTTTTTCAAGAGTAATATCATCATTTGAATATGAAGTAATTACAAGCGTGTCATCTTTAATAATTGCTTTTGAATCCTTAAATTTCTGTTTATGACTTCTATCCATGGCATTTGCCACTCTTAATATTGCCACTAATTTAATTACAGTCAGATAATCCTCTTTATCACCTATATACTGTTCATCATTATCCTCAAAAAAATCTTCCGTATTATATTTAACCACATTAGCTATTATCTGCCTTTCACGATGTGATAATCCGATTATCTCCGTAGACATTATAATATTATAAGAAGATTCACCCGGCTGGCTCATACTTATATATTTACCGCAATCGTGAAGAATCGCCGATAACTGTAATAGTTTACGTTCTCTTTTAAAAAGACCGTGATACTTTTTCATTGCATCAAATATAGTAACAACATTATTCTCAAGAATTGTAATATGATTCTGGTTAGCTCTATATCTCTTTGATATAATCTTTGCCGCATTTAATATATCATTGTCAAAATCATGTTCTGCTTTAATCCTTTTTGTATCAATGGCATAACCGGCAGCAATTCCATCACATAAATCCACATCCGGAAACCATATGTTATTCGTTTCTGTTTCTTCAATTAACTTGCTATACACCTGTATGCAAGGAATAAGAATCGATGCCTGTTCCTCGGTAATTCCTATATTTTCAGAGATTTCCGCTGCCGTTTTAGCTGTCAGTTCCAAAAATCTGTTTTTAAACTCTTCCCTTGTCATTGATTCTATATGCTTATCATTTCCTTTTGTAAAATATCCGATATAATCCCCGATTGCTATAATATTTTTAATGTTTCTGTCTCTAAGATAGAGTTTCTTAAATGTCTGTATGTCATTGTTAATTAATTCTTCTATAAGTCGGTTAAAATGCTGCCTGTCATTACTAAGCCGGTATAACAATTCACGTATTCTAAGTGAACCAAGTTTAATATTCTGTGTTGTAACAAGTGAGTCCTTATCAAACAGGGATATCTGTATACTTCCTGCACCTACATCAACAATTGCTGTCCCCTCCTGTATGTATGAGAAAAATTCCGGTTTAACAGATAATGCCTTATATCCTAAAAACCGTTGTTCAGAATTGCTTAATACCTTAACATCAATTCCCGTCTTAACCCTTATTCTGTCTAAAATAATGTCCTGATTGTCCGCCTCTCTTATGGAACTTGTAGTATAGGCAATATAATCTTCTACCTGATATTCTTTCATAATCTGTGTAAATCCATAGATTATTTCACAGACTTCATCAATGTGTTTAAAATCAACCCTGCCATTTACATAAGTATCCTTACCAATCTCAATCACATGTCTGACGTGATTAAGCATAATAATTCCCTTTTTCTGTGACAGCTCGTAAATCTTCATTTCAAGTTCATATGAACCAACATCAATTGCTGCTAATAATTTATATGCCATATTCTACCTCCATAGTTAAAGCAATTCATTGCAAAGACGGTGTGGTTAGAAAATTCGTGCAGACGATTTCTAATCTGCAATTCCAAGCAGATAATTTATAAACTGCTGTGCCGTTCTGCCTGACAATCCGCCATGACTTAATTCCCATTTATTTGCTTCAAGATATAATTTTTTCTCATCCATATGTATATTATATTTTTCTGCCAGCGTTCCTACGATATTCTGGAATTCCTTCTTGCTTGGAGCACAATAATATATGGATACGCCAAATCTTGCCACAAGTGACAGTTTCTCCTGAACAGTATCAGATGTATGAAGTCCGCTTGTCATATCTTCATTATCTTTGAAACTTTCCTTAACAAGATGTCTTCTGTTCGATGTGGCATAAATCAGTACATTATCCGGTTTCTTACCAAGTCCGCCCTCTATGATAGCCTTAAGATATTTATATTCGATTTCGAAATCTTCAAAAGATAAATCGTCCATATAAATAATGAATTTATAATTTCTGTCCTTAATTGTTTCTATTACTTCTGACAAAGCTCCAAATTGGTGCTTATATACTTCAATCATTCTTAAGCCTCTGTCATAATATTCATTAAGTATGGCTTTAATGCTTGAAGATTTACCGGTTCCGCTATCACCAAATAACAATGCATTATTAGCTTTTCTTCCTTCGATAAATGCTTCTGTATTGTCTGTGAGTTTTTTCTTCTGAAGTTCATAACCTACCAAATCATCCAGATAAATATGTTCAATACTTGTTATTGGTACAATCTGTGTTTCCTCATTATCATTACATACAAGTCGAAATGCCTTATTAAGACCGAATTTTCCCACACCATATGCCTTGTAAAAATCTGTTACATGCTTATAATATTCCGACACATCTGCTGCATTTTCTAAAAGTATTGTAAGTTCACAAATTCTGTCCCTTACTCTTTTATTAAAAATTTTACTGGTTCTTCCACCATTTTTATAATCACTAATCATTGCAATGGCATCCACATTAAGTACTTTATCTATCTCAGTCATGTCATAATCCATTAGTTGTTTAAAAATTTCAAAATCATGCATTGCTATCTGATTAATGCTGCCCTCGGTTACACCTACTATTTCGCAGGTCGTAGAAAAAGCATTTTCATTATTTGCCAGAATAAATCCTAAAAAGTTATGGAATAAATTCCCCTCAAATCCATATGAATTAGCTATCTCTAGCAATTCATTTACACATTCATACAAAAGTGCTGTTTTATCCTCTTCATTATAATATTCATCAGCAGCATTATTAATCAGCCATTCGAAATTATCAAATAGTTCCTGATGTTTAAAGTTTTTGTAAATCATTAATTTTCCTGCATTAATTTTTAATTTCATAATCCATACCAAGTCTTTCATGTGCATATTTCTGCATTTGAAAGGCGCAAACACATCGGGTGAAAGATTTGTGTTTGACATTTATCCTTTCCGTTTCTTTCTTTCACTCTTACATTTATGCCATAACATTTTCTTACTAAAACAGTGTTTATGGCAATTTAAAAATGCTCTGTTCATAATAAAATATTTATGATTAAATTATTAATAATTGCCTAATACTTTAATTGCATTGGCTTCTTCCATTATACCTCTTATTGCATTTAATGTACCGGGTTCATCAAACTTACCTTCAAATTCCACGAAAAATCTATATTCCCAACTCTTATTTTCAATTGGTCTTGACTCAATCTTAGTCATATTAAGTCCATTGTAAATAAAATGTGAAAGCATATTATATAATGTACCGCTTGAGTGAGGAAGTTCAAAACATACACATACTTTTGTGGCATTCTTCGTATATATTTTATTTCTGCTTACAATTATAAATCTTGTAGTATTCTCACTGTTATAGTTAATATTCTCTTTTAAGACTTTTAAACCATAAATATCAGCAGCAACCGTACTTGCAATAGCAGCCTGAGATTTTAAATTCTCTTCCACTACTTTCTTAGCACTTCCTGCTGTATTTGCCTGGGCTATCTGCTGCCATTCCTTATGTTCTTCAAGAAACTCATTACACTGCATTAATCCTTGAGGATGTGAATATACGGTAGTTATGTCTTCTATCGACGCCTCCTTTGTTCCAAGCAGTGCATGTCTTACTATTACATCTGTCTGGTCCACAATACAGTTATCAAATTCCACCAGCAAATCATACACGTCATTAACAATTCCAGCTGTGGTATTTTCTATTGGAAGTACTGCATAATCAGCTTTTCCATCTCTTATTCCCTCCATTGCCTCTCTGAAAGTCAGTACATTAAAATTATCTACTTCTCTTCCAAAATAATTTAGCATTGCCTGATGGCTGTATGCTCCCGGAACTCCCTGATACACAACCGTAACACCATCTTTTTTAAGCGAATCCACTTTATTGAATTCAAGTTCAGTACCTTTTCCATTTTCAGATAATAACTGATACTGAAGTTTTCTGCTGATAGCCATTATCTGCGTAAATAATTCCTCAACTCCGTGTTTATTAAAGTCATTTTCTGCTAAATTAATCACTTTGGCAATCTTCTCAATTTCCCTCTGTTTATCTAAAACGTTCCTGCCATTTTCTATTTTATATAATGCAACATTTTTGCACAAATTCATACGTTTTTCAAACAATTCCACAATTGACGCATCTACTGAATCAATTTCCTGTCTTATCTCATTTAAATCCAAGTTCACTGCTAACTCCTTTCTCACGCTGTCCCACGCCATTTAATTTCGCACTGCTATATCATATCTCTTATTCTCTGGTGAAGAAGTGGGTGTACTGCATTTGGTGCAATCTGCTTAAGCGGTTCAAGTACAAATGAACGTTTATGCATCTCAGGATGTGGTATTATTAATTCTTCTTCTGTTGTAACCAAATCATCATATAACAGTATATCCAAATCCAGTGTTCTCGGTCCCCAGTGTACCTCTCTTGCCCTGTTTGCTTCCTGTTCAAGTCTCTGTAAAAATCTCAATAATTCCTGTGGTGTATACAATGTATCTAACATCATACAGCCATTTAAGAAATCATCCTGTTCAACAGGTCCATATGGTTCTGTTACAATTATATCTGATATTTTAATAAGTTTGCAGTTAACATCACTTTCAATGGCTTTAACCGCATTTTCAAGATACATAAGTTTGTCACCCATATTTGAACCAAGTGCAATATATGCTCTGTGCCAGCATCTTTCTATCTCAACAGATGCATAATCAAGTGACAGACCAATCGGTGCCCATGGTTTCTTAATTTGTACTTTTATACTTTGTATTAATTCAAAATGTGCAAATAATGCTAATACTAGATGTTCTGCTGCCGCCTCTATCAGTTTAAATGTGTTTTCTTTCATAAATTCATTAATGAAATGGCACACTTTACCATAATCCACTGATAAAGCCAATGCATCTGTAATTCCTGCTTTTCTTGTACTTAAAGAAATCTCTGCACTTATTAAGAACTTCTGTCCTAATGTATTTTCCTCTTTAAGCACACCATGGTTACCAAACACTTCTAAATCTTTAATAATAATTTTATCCATCTTTACCTCCTATGCCAAAGCGTTTTTTTGCCTATTTCATACCATTTTTAAGTATGGCTTCTGTCATTAATACTGCTCTTTTATTCTCTAATACATCATGAACCCTTATAAATGCACACTTCTTCATGACACCCATTACTGTAGTTACTAAAGTCCCTTCCATTCTCTCTTCCTTAGGAACATCTAAAGTAAGCCCTATCATGGATTTCTTAGATGTACCAAGTAATACCGGGAAACCAAGTTCAGATAATCGTTCCACATTATTCATTACTAACAGATTATTCTCTAACGATTTGCCAAAACCGATTCCCGGGTCTGTAATTATCCTGTCTGCTCCGACACCTGCCTTAAGGGCAATATCTATACTTTCCTGTAAATCATTTAACACATCTGCCATAACATCATTTCCGTAAGGATAATTTTCTAAATCTCTGTTATGCATAAGACAGCATGCAGCTTTTGTTTTTGCAATTACAGCCGCCATATCCTTATCATATTTGCAGCCCCATATATCATTAATCATATTTGCGCCTGCACTGACTGCGGCATCTGCAACTCTGCTTTTATACGTATCAATAGATATTACCACATCAAAATCAGCCTTTATTCTCTCTATAACAGGTACAACTCTTTCAATTTCTTCTTCATCAGAAATAAGTGCATATCCGGGTCTTGTGGATTCTCCGCCCATATCAATGATATCGGCTCCATCCTTTATCATTTCTTCTGTATGTTTTAAAGCCCTGTCAATATCATTAAACTTTCCACCATCAGAAAATGAATCTGGTGTACAATTTAGTATTCCCATTATATATGTCTTGTTTCCAACATCAAAATTCTTATTTCCAATTATCATATGTTATCCGCACCTTTCGAGATTTTACTTTCTTGAATTTATACTTTTTGTCAAATATTAATATGTCTTAACTACTTTGTGCCCTGTCAAAAATTCTGTCCCTTACAGTATTTTCCATCATTTGGTTATGAATTAATTCATCTTACACTGTCTAAAAACGTCTGTCTTAATTCCTTATTGTCCTTAAATTCGCCTAATGCACAAAATGTCACCGTCTTACTTCCCGGTTTCTTAATTCCTCTCATAGACATACACATATGCTCTGCTTCCACCATTACCATTACGCCTTTAGGTGCAAGATTACTGTTAAGTGCCGCAGCAATCTGACCTGTCATCTGCTCCTGAATCTGCGGACGTCTTGCATACACCTCCACGGTTCTCGCAAGTTTACTAAGTCCTACCACTTTGCCGTTAGGAATATATGCTATATGAACTACTCCAAAGAATGGCAGCAAATGGTGTTCACACGTTGAATAAAATGTTATATCCTTTTCTATAACCATATCACTTGACGTACTTGTAAATGTCTTAGATAAATGAACTGATGCATCTTTACCAAGCCCGCCATATATTTCTTCATACATTCTTGCTACACGTTCAGGTGTATCTAGAAGACCTTCCCTGTTAACATCTTCTCCCATTCCCTCAAGCAGAAGTTTTACTGCCTCTTCTATTTTCTTTTTATCTATCATTAATATATCCTTTCTAAATCACTTAAATATTAATTTTCCGAACAATTTTTCTAATTTTTCCTAAATAAGACAGCGAACCGAATATGAATAACACTCCGTCCTCGCCTGCTTTTTCCTTACCAAGTCTTACGGCTGTATCTAAATCTCCGGCATATTGTACGTTTGAATTATATTTTAATGCTGTTTTCTTAAGTTCCCTGCCATCTAATGCTCTGTCATTATCAGGAGGTGTTATGGTAATAATCTCATTTGCCAGATTTGCAGTTAAAGACAAGACCTTATCATAATCCTTATCAGCTAATACACCTATTATATATATTAATTTCCTATTTGTAAAATAGATTTCTAAAGTGTCGCGTATATTAACTGCCGCTCCCGGATTATGTCCGCCATCAATATAAATTAGCGGCTTCCCATTTATTTTCTCGAACCTTCCGGGTAATACGGCATTTCTTATACCTGTCTCAATATTTTCCTTATGAATAAACATACCTCTATGCTTAAGAATTTCTGCCGCTTCTATTGCTGTAGAAATATTAAATTTCTGAAATGTCCCTAACATGGATGTTTCTATTTTATACGTATTGCTACTCACCGACTCATACTCAATTATAGTTTTGTCCGTCTTAAAAGTATCTGATACAGTACACCCTGCCACCGTAATTTCCGACTGCTTTCCCGCCGCCATTTTCTTTAATACCTCCATAGCATCATCAGTCTGCACAGAACTTACTACCAGACAGTGCTGCTTAATTATTCCTGCTTTATTCCATGCCACTTCTTTAATTGAATTTCCTAAAAATCTGTTGTGGTCCATGCTTATAGATGTAATTACACTTAATATCGGACTTTTTATAATATTAGTTGCATCTAACCTTCCGCCTAATCCTGTTTCCAAGACTACAATATCGCACTTCTTATCATAAAAATATATAAAAGCCAATGCTGTCTCTATCTCAAATGAAGTTGGCAGATTCATTTTCTCCCTCTCCATAAGTTCCACAGCAGTTTTTACCTTTTCCATCATGTTTCCATAATCTTCTTTAGAAATATTAACGTTATTTACAGAAAATATCTCCTGATAATTGAAAACAGCAGGCGATGTGTATTTACCCACTTTATAGCCTGCTTCAATTAATATTTGCGTAATATAGGCAGAGGTAGAGCCTTTGCCATTTGTACCTGCAATGTGTACAACATTTAATTTGTCCTGCACATTATTAAGTTGATTCATTAAATTAGTCATATTATCAAGGCCAAGAACACTTCCTCGCATTCCTGCCTCTTTAACGTATTCTTTTGCTTCCTCGTAATTCATTATTCTGCACCTACTTTAGTCCAATACTTGTCGTATAATTTATCACCATATGCACCGAGATAATTATATACTTCACACTTTGCCAACACTGAAGCATCAGGAAATGCCACGGTACTGTTTTTTATTTCTTCGTCTTCTATCAAATCTCTGGCTGCATCATTTGGTGTTGAGTATGTTATATAGTCAAAATTCATAAGTGCTATATCCGGTCTGCATAAGAAATTAATCCATGCCTCTGCACCCTCTTTATTTGTGCAGTTCTTAGGTATGACCCAGCCGTCAATCCATACATTAGAACCTTCTTTCGGAACTACATATTCCAAATCAGAATTCTCTCTCTGCATGTAAATCGCTTCACCTGAGTAGATAACGCCTAATGCAGCAGCATTTTTTATCATCTTATCCCTTACCTGGTCTAATACATATGCCTGAACAAGCGGCTTCTGTTTAATAAGAAGTTCTGTTGCCTCACTTATTTCATCTTCGTTAAGCGTATTGATATCATATCCCAGATACGAAAGTGCCACACAGTATGCATCTCTCACACTATTCTGCATAAGGATATTATTCTTATATTTTTCATCAAATAATATTCCCCAGCTGTCAACCGGTTCATCTACCATCGTTTTATTATACATTATTCCTACAGTACCCCAGCAATACGGTACACTGTATTTATTACCTGTATCAAATCCCTTTGCACTTTCCATATATTGTTTTCCAATATTAGAAATATTAGGGATATTATTAAAATCTATCTCTGCCAGCAAATCATTCTCTATCATTTTCTGTATCATATAATCAGAAGGGCAGATGACATCATAAGTTCTCGCACCTTTTGCAATTATTGTATACATCTCCTCATTTGTTTCAAACTCTTCATAATTAACTTTTATTCCTGTCTCATCTTCGAACATCTCTATAACTTCCGGGTCAATGTATTCCCCCCAGTTATATACATATATTTCATCATCATAAGAATCCTTTACAAACACATTTTTTACTGAATAAAATACACTTACTGCAACTAAAGCAATGACACATGCTGCCGCTACAAACTGCTTGCATTTATGAACTATTTCAGCTCTTTTCGTCACTACTTTTTTTCTAGCCGGTGATTTATTAATTAATAAAAGAAGTACAAAAACCGTTACAAATAACAGTGTGGACAATGCATACATTTCAGGCTTAATTCCTTTTCTGACTTCTGTATAAATCTTAGTCGATAAAGTATCAAATCCGGAACCTCTGGTAAAATGTGTAATTATAAAATCATCTAATGACATTGTAAATGACATAAAAAAACCTGACAACACACCCGGCATTATATCAGGTAACGTTATCTTAAAAAATGCATATGTCTTTGATGCACCAAGGTCGAGTGCTGCTTCATACATATTTCTATCCATCTGCTTTACTTTAGGCATAATGCTTAACACTGCATACGGAATACAAAATGTAACATGTGCTATAAGTACCGTTGAAAAACTAAGAGACATACCTATTCCTATGAACAGAAGCATAAACGCAAGTCCGGTTACTATCTCAGCATTCAACATTGGAATATTGGTTATGCTCGTAAGAATTGCCCTCGGCATCTTCTTCATTCTGTTAATTGCAAGACATGCCACAAGTGCAATTACGGTTGCAATAAATGCCGCCATTACCGCTAGTACAAGCGTTGTCTTTAGTGCATTCATTATAGATGTATTTGCAAAGAATTCCCGGTACCATTTAAGCGTAAATCCATTCCAGGTTCCAAGTACCTTAGAATTGTTAAACGAAGCCACTACTAATACAATAATAGGAAGATACAGAAATAAAATTATAAGAGTTAAGTAAATCTTTTTAGCTGCATTTTTCATTATAATACATTTCCTCCTTCGCCTTTATCGTATTTTGCCGTAAATAACATATTTAATACAATAAATATCATAAGGATAAGTGATAATCCTGCTCCAAGATTAATATTGTCCGCCTTAACTTTATTTTCCACAAGATTACCGATTAACAGCAGTTTCCCTCCTCCTAAAATGTCCGAAATCACAAATGTAGTCAGTGCCGGAACAAACACCATAATAATTCCGCTGGCTATTCCCGGAAAACTTAATGGAATGATTACTTTTCTAATGGTCTGTAAATAATCTGCCCCTAAATCTCTGGCAGCATTAATAGTATTGTCATCAATCTTAACAAGTACATTATATATCGGAATTACCATAAATGGCAGAAAATCATATACCATTCCTAATACAATGGCAGCAGGCGTATTAATGATATTAAAATATGGTAAATGAAGAAATCTTATTATATGGTCTGAAACTCCATTTATATCAAGTATTGCCTGCCATGCATATGTTCTTAGAAGAAAGTTCATCCACATCGGCATAATAAATACGAACACGATAAAACTGCTTTTTTTCATATGCATATTTCTAAGAATAAGCGATAATGGATATGCTAACAAAAGGCAGATAACCGTACATATAACAGCAAGTCCTATAGAAAGTATCAATGCATTATAGTATTCTTTCTGCGCAATAGCTGCCACATTACTAAATGTCAAATTACCGTTTGCATCTGTAAAGCCATAGTAGAACACAAACAAAAGAGGAATTACAATAAATGCGATTATCCATATGATATATGGTCCTGCCATTAACGTATTCTTAAATGAGGTACTTAGAGCCTTATCCTTTGTCTTATCATTCTTCAATTGGTGCAGCCTCCTCATCTTCTGATTCAGGTTTATGCATAATCTGAATATTAAACGGGTCAACAGTTATGCCTACCTCTGTTCCCACAGACACGAGTTTTGTACTGTGTACAAGCCATTCATATCCGTTAGCCATAACCTCCATCTCATAATGCACGCCCTTGAATATCAGGTGTGTTACTTTTCCATCTATGATTCCTCTGCCCTTTTCCACTAATTCTACATCTTCAGGGCGGATAACGGCATCTACGGGCTTGTTGCTGCCAAATCCCGTATCAACACATTTAAATTTTGTTCCAAGTATCTTTACCACTTTATCTTCTATCATAGTTGCAGAAATAATATTACTGTCCCCTATGAAGTCCGCTACAAATGCATTCTCCGGCTCATTGTAAATGTCCTCTGGTGTTCCAATCTGCTGAATATATCCCTGATTCATTACCACAATTGTATCAGACATTGTAAGTGCTTCCTCCTGGTCATGAGTTACATATATAAATGTAATCCCCAGTTCATTTTTAAGCCTTATTAATTCATACTGCATTTCCTGACGGAGTTTTAAGTCAAGTGCTCCCAAAGGCTCGTCTAACAACAAAACTTTCGGTTCATTTACAATGGCTCTTGCAATAGCAATTCGCTGCTGCTGACCACCGCTTAATGAATCTGCCATTCTGTTTTCATAACCATCAAGATTTACAAGTTTAAGTGCATATTTTATCTTATCATCAATATATTGCTTGCTCTTTTTCTTAATCTTTAATCCAAATGCAATATTTTCTGCAATTGTCATATGTGTAAATAAGGCATATTTTTGAAATACAGTGTTTAACTGTCTCTTATTAGGCGGAAGTTTTGTAATATTCTGTCCGTTGAAAACTACTTCTCCCTTATCAGACTGTTCGAATCCTCCTATAATCCTAAGTGTTGTTGTCTTACCACAGCCACTCGGTCCAAGTAATGTTAAAAATTCATTCTCCCTAATATACAGGTTCAATTTATCAAGTACTAAATTATCACCGTATGATTTTGAAATATCAACTAAATCTATAAGTTTTTTTGCCATCTCAAAATTCCTTTCTGGTTTTTCTAAAATGCCTGTTTCGACAAATATATTTTTCTAAAAAATTTCTTCTTTTTTACTTATTAATTCTAAACATTTGCAAAATTCTAATCAAATTGAATTGTAATATTATTAAGAGGTACTGTCAACAAAAAATGCAAAGGATTTTCGTTAAAAAATGGACTTTCAAATAAAGTCAAAGTCCATTTTTTACTATTTGTAATTATTCAAAGGTATACAAAAATGAGTTCTGTGCATACTCGCTTGAACACAGAACCTCATTTTTATAATTAATGCAACTGCTTTTTCATTTCAAAACAATACAGTATTTATGATTCACGATATATCATAATAATCTTCTTTGCTAAGTTCATTTTTTACACTGATAATTGTATAGTTTTCTTCTGGTACTCCAAAAAACTGCTTAATCATTTTCTTATGCCATCTGCATATAGCCATCATTTTTGTATGAACTTATAAATGATAATAAATTTTCACTTTCTTTATTGGGCATTACTTGTAATTTTGATGATTTGATTTTAACTTTATCAGCAATTATACAACCATTAATTTTTCCTTTATTTGATTTAATTGTAACTTTACCATTTGGAGCATATATTATGCCATTAAATTCTATGTCATCGGCATCAATGGATATATTACCATTACTTGAATATATTATACCGATTTCTTCTGATGCCAATCTCTTACATTTTATTTTCATTTCATTCTCAGAAGCTAGTATTGATGTATTAAT
>CAZQRO010000006.1:0-4611 GCA_964595785.1 uncultured Eubacterium sp. | reverse complement strand
AATCAGTTTTTGTGCAAATTGCCTTATGATATTTATTATTCAACCTTTTGACACCTTAACCCTATGAAACAATAAAAGCCGAATCAACAATTAACCTGTTGACTCAGCTTTTATGATTTTAATTCAGTGATTTCTATTCAGAAATTATAATATAATATTCCCAAGAACTTAATTTGTTTAAATCTTTAACATTAAGTTTCTTTTCCTCTGAATCAATAATTCCTGTTGCATCACCATGAAGAAGTATGTTTCCATTTGAAATCTTGCTGTCATATTTAACGGACTGTTCTTTCTTTGATACATTTACAACAACAGTAATTTGTTTACCGTTTTTAACTCTTTCATAGGAAAGAACATTTTTATTGTCATTTTCCACAAATCTGACATTACCTCCGGCAACTCCGTTATATAGAGGTTCATATGTTGTTTTTATCTTGCAGAATTTTGTCAGTAAATCAGAATAAGTATAGTCTCCAAAATCAATGTTATTCTTTTCAAAAAATTCTAATGAAATATCATCAGCTTCTTCGTTACTCGAATATATAAGTGGCATGCCTTCCGCAGTAAAAATAATAGTGTAAAGCGCTCCTAATGCATCTGAGCCAAAGCGTTCCTCTAAAGTTCCGTCATAGGTATTCTTATCATGATTGTCTAAGAAGTTCATTTTAAAAGCACCATATGGAAGAGCTTTATCAATAAATTTTTCTAAATCTTCAGCAGTATTAGGAACAGAAGATGATAATTTTATTGCATCATACAAATCAAAATTGTAATTACTGTCAAAGGCGCTATTAAGCAAGGAATCACTGTTAGTACCGTCTTCAGCAACCATATATATAGGCTTGATTTTATCTAATTCAGTTCTAGCCTCTTCCCAGAAATCAATCGGAACACATTGTGCATAATCACATCTAAAACCGTCCACACCTATGTCATTAATCCAGAATTTCATTGCATCAATCATTGCCGCACGCATATTAGGATTAGTATAATCAAGTTGTGCCACGTCATTCCAGTCGGTATTTAACGGTGAAATAATATTTCCATTCTCATCTTTAGCATAATATTCAGGGTGTTCAGTAATCCATGTATGGTCCCAGCCCGTATGGTTAGCCACCCAGTCAAGAACAACATGGAATCCCATATCATGAGCTGTATTAACCAATTTCTTAAACTCCTCTAAAGTTCCAAATTCACTGTTTATATCTTTATAGTCACGGATAGAATAATAAGAACCCAGTGTTCCCTTCTTATTTAATTCAGAAATAGGATATATCGGCATGAACCAAAGAGTATTGACTCCCATATCCTTTAATCTTTCCAAATGTTCAGAAAATGCCGCAAATGTACCTTCTTCAGTATACTGTCTTACATTTACTTCATAAAAAACAGCTGTATCTGCCCAATCAGCCTGAACACGGTTACCTTCAACAACTTCATCTTCCACAAAAGTTTCTTTCTTATTATTGGATTTGCCACATCCGACGGCAGAAAACATCATTGCTGCTGCCATTCCTAATGCTATGCAGGATTTCAAAAATTTTCTCATCACAATCTCCATTTCTTATAGTATCTTTTGGCTTATTTGCCATAGTGATATTAGTATACCCAATACTGTGAAAATCGGCAAGTAATTTAGCAAATCATCTGCAAGAAATTCTGTTTTTTGGTGTATAAGTATCTGTAATGTGTAAATTCAGTTCATTATACACAGCTAAAATGCTTCGGAATGGAGAATAAAATGACATCAGCTATTCTAGGAACAGGTAGTTCTCTGCCTGAAAATATAGTTACAAATACATATCTTACTGGTATTGTTGACACAAGTGACGATTGGATACGTGACCGGACAGGTATCTCTGAAAGACGTATCATTAACAACGGTAACACTACCACTATTTCAATAGATGCCGGACGAAAAGCTTTAGAAGATGCCTGCATCTCTGCTTTAGAAATTGACCTTATTATCGTTGCCACACTTACTCCTGACGGCTGTATGCCAAATACTTCCTGTAAAGTGCAGGCTGCCCTTGGCGCCGTAAATGCAATGTGTTATGACATTAATGCCGCATGTACAGGTTTTATGTATGGATTACAGACTGCACATGCCTTTATAAGTTCCGGTCTTATTAAACATGCACTTATTATAGGTGCAGAAACCCTTTCAAAAATCATTGACTGGACAGACCGCTCGACCTGTGTATTATTCGGTGACGGTGCAGGTGCTGCTATACTTGGAACTTCAGATACCGGTATCGTATGTATTGACCATGGTGCAGACGGTTCAAAAGGTGATGCTCTTACATGTGGTAATTCACCACTAATTAATCCATTTATTAAAAACGAAATACCTAACCCTTATGTTCAAATGAATGGTCAGGAAGTTTTCAAATTTGCCACAAGAAAGATTCCCGCAATAATAAAAAATCTGGTCAGTAAGGCTGACATAGATATAAACGATATTGATAAAATACTCCTGCATCAGGCAAATAAACGTATCATTGAAGTTGCAGCCAGACGCCTTAGATTAGATGAAGAACTATTTCCAATTAACCTTGATAAATATGGCAACACCTCCGCTGCAAGTGTTGCAATTCTTCTTGATGAAGCAAGACATAACGGAACTATCAGTAATGGTGATCTTGTCGCACTTGCAGGCTTTGGAGGCGGATTAACATGGGCAGGATTACTTGTCAGAATATAAGTTATTATTGCAATTTATTTTATCGTTTATTAATTTATAACTTTACTTAAGTTTTATCGTTATCGTGCTAATTGCAACACCCACAATACCAAATAAGGAAACTTGAATACTCCATACTATTGACAAATCTGCACAAAAAGCAATTACTGAATAAAAGAAAAAAACAACTGCGAAGATTGCAAATCTCTTAAAATGTTTCATTGCGTATTCTTTTCGCCTCTCTGATGACACTTTTACTGCATCTTCATATGTAATTCCTGTATACCAATATATCTTTTCGTATAAATATATAATACCTGTCAGTATTGCCATACTAATTGACATAATGTTCATTATAACAAGTGTAATAAAATTAACATTTTCTGTGGGAATAATTGGAACAATGAAAATTGCACCTATAAATGCTATCAGCCATATTATAAATCCTCTGTAATCTTTTTTGTATTCTTTTTCCATAGACTTTTCCTCCATACAATCATTCCATCAGAAATCTATATTTCAAAGCATTCGGATACGCCGAAACTCTCATTAGTTTTTTCAAGCATTTGCGAAGCCTTTTCATAGCGGTCAATTCCCATCCACGGATGTAATTCCATATCTCCCTTAAATGGCGAGAAGTTTGTTAATATGGAATACTTTGGTTTTTCATAATATTTATATCCCTGTCCCGGAACAATCTGTAAGACATTACCTTATTTATCTGTAAACTGTGCCTGAAATGTAACTCCCGGCACGCTACAAACAGTAGTATTTTCCACTAATTGTTTTATTTCATCAAAGTTCTTCTTACCGGTCAGTAAATCAATATCCAACATTATAATATTCATAGAACTTGCATCTTTCGCTTCACTTCTCTGGTCATAAGGCCAGCAGGTCGGCATTGCGACAAAATCACCTCTTGCATTTGCGCCGAATAGAGGCAGCCAGCCTTCTGTCTTATCATTTATTGCAATATATACTGAATTATCCTCGGCAACTACCTTATATTTCATATCTAAAATATCCAGATTCCAGCCAACAATAGTTTTCTTTCCATTATGAATTATACTTGTACACATTTTTTCTCCTCTGTCTTTCCGATAAACTTTTTTCCTGCATTATTTCTACCTCCAATGCAAATTGCGAATACATCAGTATATCACACCAAATGTACCGTTCCTAAAAGTAACCATGTGGGTGCACCGTATGCTCTTCCTTTGCATTTACTGCTGAAAGAATCGTATCACCCAACATTAATCCTCTTTGTATACTGTAGAAACCAAATCGTCTTCGTATGTCATCAACCGCTGCATCCATCTTCATCATTTTATCTCTCAGTTCTGCATTATGGAATAAATCCAGCTGCTCCCAATAGTTGTCATTTACAAGGTCCGCTCCACGAATACCAACACTTCTAATAGGCTTTTGCCAACTATAACTTTGTTTAAAAAGCTTGAATCCGGCATCCGCAATTTCTTTTGTAATATTCGTAGCATTTGAAACCTTTGTCTGTTTTGTGTAAGAATACAGCTCATTATCACGAATACTTATTTCTACTATCCTGCAACGAAATCCGTTTAATCTTAGTCTCGCTGCAACGCTCTCTGCAAGAACATACAATACGATTTTTACATCTTCGTCATTTTCTAAATCTCTTGGAGTGGTTGTACTGTTTCCAATAGACTTAACTGGAGCTGATGTATTCTCTTTTCTTACCGGTGAAGTATCATAGCCATTTGCAAATGCCCACAAGATGCTTCCCATTTTACCAAGATAACTGTTCAACCACTTTTCATCAGCCCTTGCTATATCACCTATGGTATGAATGCCCATTTTCCGCAATTTACTATCTGTACTTCTTCCCACATATAATAAATCAGAAGCCGGAAGATTCCATGCTTTTGTCTGAAACTCATCCTTATACATGG
>CAZQRO010000005.1:0-38255 GCA_964595785.1 uncultured Eubacterium sp. | reverse complement strand
AGAAAGGTTATAGTCAGGAGCAGTGTGCAGCATCTATGCAAGTCGCAAGAACAACTGTTCAACGAATTTACGAGATTGCCCGGAAGAAAATAGCAGATGCACTCATTGATGGACATCCGCTTAGAATCGAGGGTGGGGATATCAGAATCTGTGACGGTCAGAACAGCAACTGTAGCTTTGGAGGATGTTACAAACAGGAAATTTACAAAAAATATGCAGCAGAAAAAGGAGAAGGTATCATGAGAATAGCAGTAACATATGAAAATGGACAGATTTTCCAACACTTTGGACACACAGAGACATTTAAGATTTACGATGTAGAGGAAGGAAAAGTAGTACATTCAGAAGTAGTAGATACGAATGGAAGCGGACATGGTGCATTGGCGGGAGTTCTTAATGCGTTGAATGCAGATGTTCTGATCTGTGGCGGAATCGGAGGCGGTGCACAGACAGCATTAGCGGCAGCCGGTATTAAGCTTTTCGGAGGAGTTTCCGGAGATGCGGATGAAGCAGTAGAAGCCTTTATTAATGAAACACTGGATTACAATCCGGATGTGAAGTGCTCTCACCATGAGCACAGCCACGGGGAAGGACATACCTGTGGTGAGCACGGATGTGGAAGCCATAGCTGTCATTAAGAAGAATAGTAAAAAATAATAATACGAAAGGATGTGCCAAGGTAATGGAGTTACCGTAGCGCATCCTTTTTTGTTATTTTCATATTGATTATTTCCTACTTTCCGAAAGTAATGAATTGAACGTATAAAACTCCCAGCTTTTTGTAACTGTCAAAGACGGGAGTATACTTAATTTATTGAGATGTGTCAATTATATAACTTGCATATGCCGTAAATAGAAATAAAAAGAAGCGTAATAAAGTAAATTGTCTTTTCTGTGATATCATCACGGAAGTGAAATATATCTAATTGACAGAATTGCATCAGATGAAAGTCACGGAGAAGATGTGGAAAAGATAATTAATAATATGGTTATTGAACAGGTACTTAGTGAATTGAATGAGATGGAGCGAAATATTATTGTTATGAGATATTTTCAGGACAAAACACAGACAGAGATTGCAAAAAAATTAGGAATCAGTCAGGTTCAGGTATCGAGGTTAGAGAAGAAAATACTAGTTAGTCTTAGGAAAAGAATAGGTTAAAACAAGGTATTGTCGAAAATACACAAAAAAGTACTAAAAATGTTAAAAAGACTAGAGATTTTGCATATATTATTGTATAATAGATACATACTGATAAAAAAGGTAGGTGTGCATAGTATGAACATGGACGAAACAAACAAAAACGCTCTTGATTCAGCGGATAATTTAAATGAATTAACACCTGGTGGGGCTTCGGGTATTGAGATTTTAGATGTAACAAATGATAACAGGAATGGCAGAACTGAGAGAGAGAAAAAAGTTAAAGAAAAAAAGGTTTTAAGTGAGAATAAGATAAAAGAGCCAAGGGTTCCAAAGGAAAAGAAGGTAAGAGAGCCAAGGGTTCCGAAAGAAAAGAAGGTAAAAGAGCCAAGGGTTCCAAAAGAAAAGAAGGTAAGAGAGCCAAGGATTCCAAAAGAAAAGAAGGTAAAAGAGCCAAGGATTTCAAAGGAAAAGAAGGTAAAAGAGCCAAGAGTTCCAAAGGAAAAGAAGGTAAAAGAGCCAAGGATTCCAAAGGAAAAGAAGGTAAAAGAGCCAAGGGTTCCAAAGGAAAGGAAGATAAAAGAGCCGGGAGCTCCGAAAGAAAATAAAATAAAGTTTCTAAAAATTTTAGGAAAAGAGAATATACAAAATGAGAATACCGGGAAAAATGATAAGAATATTAAGAAGATTTCCAGAATAAGAGGAATTCAGAGTAAACTTATCGGAGCATTTTTATTACCGGTTTGTCTGTTTATTGTTGTTGGAATTATTACATATTCTAAATCTGAAGAGGGATTAAAGGAAAATGCAGAATCACTAACATATACAAGTGTTGATATGTTAAAGGAATATTTTGACTTAGGATTTGAAAGTATTGAACTTACTTCAACGCGTATTGCGGTTAATAGTGATATTAATTCACATTTTGGAGGAATGTATGATTCGAAATATGAGGTTTCTGCTAAAGGAGCAATTGTGAATGAAGCAGTTGCAGATAAATATATTCAAAGTATAATTGCGTTTAGCAAAAACCAGGGAAATTCAATTTCGAATACAGGCGTAGTTAAGAAAAAAGATTTATATAATGCATTCATTAATTCAGAAACCGGTAAGTATGTTCAGGATAATTTAGAGAAAAATATGTGCTGGATAAGCAGACATCCTGAAATTGACGAGTTAATGGATTACGAGGCAGACAGTTATGCACTTGCTCTTGTGAGAGAGATATTCGACAGTGGCAATAAGCCTGTAGGTTATATGATTATTGACGTGAAACAGTCATTTATACAGGATATTCTCGATAATGCCAAGGTGGGAGACAAGAGTATTAAAGGTTTTATAACCAGTGACGGCAATGAGGTAATAAGTGGAAAAGACGGATTTACATTCAGTGATAAAGATTTCTATAAAAAGATTGTGGATAAGGAAAAAGGCGGATACAAATATGTTACCTACAAAGGCGAATCATATTTATTCTTATATGATAAGGTAGCAACCGGAGATGGAATTGTATGTGCAATGGTTCCTAAGAATGTAATAGTTGAGAAAGCCAATGATATTAAAGTATATACAATTGTGACAATTATTGCATGTTGTATAATAGCATTTATAGTAGGCTCACTTCTTGCAATGGGAATTGCCAAAGCAATCAATAAGATTAATGATGTTATGAAACAGACTGCAGAGGGTGACCTTACGGGAACAATAGTAATGAAACGTAAGGACGAATTCAAATTATTATCAGGAAATATTGGCAATATGATTAGCAGTATTAAGCAGTTGATTATAAAGATGACAGGCGTAAGTGAACAGGTGCAGCAGTCAGCAAGTCAGGTGAATGATAATTCGGAAGTATTGTATAAGGCAACAAAAGATATTACGGAAGCAATCGGATATATTGAGGCAGGTCTTATACAGCAGTCAGAGGATACAGAAAATTGTCTCCATCAAATGTCAGATTTGGCAGATAAGATTACAGTTGTATATGAAAGCACTAATGAGATTGAAAGGATTGCAGGTCAGACACAGAATACGGTTGATGATGGAATGGTAATCGTATCTGAATTAGGCGACAGAGTAAAGGATACCACAAGAATTACAAAGGATATAATCAGTGATATTAGTGAACTAGAGAAAGAATCTAAGGCAATTAACATTATTATTGCAACGATTAATGAAATTGCCGAAGAAACAAATTTACTTTCATTAAATGCCAGCATTGAAGCGGCTAGAGCAGGTGAGGCAGGAAAAGGTTTTGCGGTAGTATCAGATGAGATAAGAAAACTTGCTGAACAGTCAAGTGAAGCCGGTACACAGATTGGTGAAATAATTAACAGAATCCAGTCAAGAATGGGTAAGACCATTGAGACAGCACAAAAAGCTGATGATATAGTAACATATCAGGCGGAAGCATTAGGAACTACGGTAAATGTTTTTCAGGATATTAAAGGACATGTTACAACTCTTGCAAATGATTTAGATACTATTTCAGTCAGTGTCAAGGGTATTGAAGTGGCAAAGAATGATACATTAGAAGCAATATCAAGTATATCTTCAACATCTAATGAAACAGAGGCGGCATCTACAGAACTTGGCAGAAATGCAGAAAAACAGATGCAGGCGGTGGAAGTATTATATGGTGCTGTTAAACAACTTAAAAACAACTCAACAGAACTTGATGAGTCAATCAGCATATTTAAGGTCAGACAGGACTTAGATGATTTAAAATAGTAAAATGAATAATGATTTGTTTTGAAGAAGCTTTTGCAAAAAATGCAAAAGCTTCTTTTGCGTATATTTATATTAAAATTATACATAATATTTGGTGATTAGAAAAAACTTCGTAAAGGAGGAAAATGAAAAGAATGAAAGATAAAATGAAAACTATCTGTATTTCAATTATTGTTGCATTTGGTGCGGCATTTGCAATTATGTCATTTAATGAGGATGTAGCGGTAGAAGAACTTTTTCAAAAGATATATATGCTTGTAGAGGGAAGTGAACATTCCGGCTTTGGAGTTTTAGAATTTATGTATGGCATAGGAATTGCTCTTGGAATTACAGTCTTCTTTAACAGTTTGGGAAGAAAGAAAAAGAATGCAGAGCCAACAGAACTGCGAAGAGCATTAACAGAAAAATAATCGGGATAAGTGTAATAATACTTGTACTGTTCCTATGGTTAAGTCCGATTGTTCCGATTAATTTTCCGTGTGCAATTCTTATAGTTGCGTTTGGTTTCTTTTTTGCAACAGTATCTTCTAGAATGGTTGATTTAGTTGGAAGCAGCAATAATCCGGTATCGGGAATGGCGATAGCGACACTTATCCTGACAGCAGTAATATTTAAAGCATCTGACATGAATATGAAAGAAGCACTGGCGGGAACGATAGTAGTCGGTTCTATAATCTGCATAATAGCGGCTATTGCTGTTGCCATTGAATTTCTTGGAATACCCTCATTGCCTTTCGCAGTGGGAATGTATCTTCCGATTCATCTAAGTGCAGGAATTATGCTTGGCGGAATAATACGTTTTATTGTCGATAAGGCAGCGGCTAAAATGGCTGACCGTGGAATTTTAGTAGCATCGGGAATGATTGCAGGAGAAGGACTTGTAGGAATAATTCTTGCCATAATGGAGGTGATATAGTGGGGAATTATATTGATTTAATACCTGTTATAAATGAAGATAATTCCTGGGATTTTGATGAGGCAAATAAAGTTATTATAAAAATAAAGAACAAGGGAATTATGAATTCTCTTGCAATAAGATATTTAAATAAACCTGAGAATAAAGAAATAGAATTAGACAGATATGGCAGTTTTGTATGGCAGAGGATTGACGGCTGTAAAACCATTGAGGGAATAATAGAGGATATAGTTGAGACCTTTGAAGAAGAAAGAATTCTTGCGACAAAAAGAACAGTTATGTTTTTTGAAATGTTAAGAGTAAATCATCTTATTAATTTTAAGAAATAAATGTAACTGTTCGAATCCATACAGATTTGAACAGTTACAAAACATAATCTAATGTGTATAAGAGCGGTCAATTTTAACGACTGCATAACAGTCAGGATATGTATCATTTACTAAACTTTTAATCTTGTTTTTTGCTTCTTCATCATTTAATTTAGAATTATAAGGAATAACTGCATCAAATATTACATTTGCATGAGTTGGACCTTTTACCATTCTAAAATCATGTATAGTAATCTGCTCATTAATGTTTTTAAGCAATTCAGCAATATTAGATTTCATCTTTTTAATATCAGCATTATTAGATTCAATCGGATCCATATGAATAACTGCATCACAATGGAGTTTTTCATTAAGTTCACTCTCAATGCGGTCTATTGCATCATGAAGTTCGAAAATGTTACCATCGCCTGGAACTTCTCCGTGAAGAGAAATCATTAGTCTTCCCGGTCCGTAATCATGAACTACTAAATCGTGTATTCCTACGATTTCTTTATGTGCCATAACAATATCCCGTATATTGTTTACAAATTCTTCATCAGGTGCCTGACCAAGCAGAGGACTTAAAGTGTCTTTAGCAGAACTATAACCGGCAAACAGAATGAATATGGCAACAAGCATACCACTGTAACCATCAACATTAATCCCTGTTATTTTAAGAAAAATCATAGATATAAGAACAACAAATGTAGCAATAGAGTCACTTAAACTGTCGATGGCAGTGGCGTTCATAGCAGCAGAAGAGATTTTTCTGCTGATTTTTTTATTGTAAAAGGCCATATACATTTTTATAGATATTGATGCTATTAGAATAATAATGGCAAGTCCGCTGGTATCCACAGATATGGGGTGAATTATTTTCATAAATGAGGATTTAATAAGTTCAAATCCCATTAGGAAAATAATTACAGATACGGCAAGACCTGATATGTATTCTATTCTGCCATGGCCGAAAGGATGGTCTATATCAGGCTTCTTACCGGATAATTTGAAACCGATTAATGTTATGAGCGATGAGCCGGCATCGGACAGATTATTAAAAGCATCAGCAGTTATGGCAATAGAACCGCTTATTATTCCTGCAAAATACTTGCCTGTAAAGAGAATGATATTAAAGAATATGCCCAAAATGCTGCATAATATTCCATATTTACGTCGTACAGTTCCGTCATTATAATCGGTATTATTTTTAATAAATATTTTAGAAAGTAAAGTAACCATATAGAAGTTCCTCCAAAAAAATATATATGTTCATAATATCACAATTCAGAATGGAAAGAAATCTATTTTTATGTTATTATGAAAATATAAATAGCATTGGAATGGTTGAAGAATGAATAATATATTAATTGTAGAAGATGATGTAAATATCAATAATATGGTAAAGGAAGCATTAGAAAATAATGGCTTTGTATGTACTCAGGCGTATTCAGGCACCGAGGCAAAATTATTAATGAAGATGAATACATTTAATCTTATAGTTTTAGATTTGATGTTACCTGGTGTAAGTGGTGAGGAAGTCTTACAAGAAGTGTATTATTACAAATGGAGGTATATAAGGATATATGAAAACTGAATTTATAATCGAAACAAAATCCCTGACAAAGCAATATAAGAAACAAAAGGCAGTTAATCAAGTAAATATGCATGTGAAAAACGGTTCAATTTATGGACTTATTGGTAAAAATGGTGCAGGTAAGACTACCATAATGAAGATGGTTTCAGGTATGGCAGCAGGGACATCGCATCTAAAGAATTTAACGAATTAGTGGATGCAATTAATGATTATATTGTAAAAATGCAAAAAGCAGAAGATAAAATTATTATTACATTTGTAAATGATATAAAAGATGAGGGTGAAATAGACGCAGAAAAAGTTTTTGAAAAATTCTATAAGGCAGATAAGTCTAGAACACAGAATTCTACAGGACTTGGACTTGCAATTGCAAAAGACATTGCAGGAAAATTAGATGGAGAGATAAGTGCGAAAGTGGAAAACGGCTTGTTTTATGTTGAATTATGGTTTGGTTGAGCAATTATTAGAGAGCAGTTTAGCGCAGTAGAATATTGTACAGAAAAAAAGTGTGGTGCCTGCGACTTTGGAGGGGAATAATTTAATATTAATTTTGCAGACTAATATGTACTCCGTTAAACAATAGTTAATATATTGGTTAAAATGAAAAAACAGTGGTTGCAATTTAGGACATTTGTTACTATAATATAGTGAATAACCCTTGAAAAATCAATAAGTAATAAATTGCTACTTTGTTGAAAAACTATAAATTTAATGATGTGTTCAGATGCATATTGTTTCTGATACCAAAATTTATTAATTATAGGAAGAAATTATATACGCTAATTTATAAGTGTGTTGATTTCGCAGAATAGTTTCAATATGAGGGAAAATATGGAGATGAAGAAAGGAATATGAATATGAATTATGGATTTGTAAAAGTTGCAGCCGCAACACCAAAGATTAAAGTGGCAGATGTGGAATATAATATGAATCTTATCTGCAAAGAGATTGATGAGGCAGCAAAGAACGGAATAAAGTTAATAGTATTTCCTGAACTTTGTCTTACGGGTTATACATGCAGTGATTTGTTCTGGCAGACGTTTATGCTCAAAGATGTAAATGAAAAGACGCTTCTTATAGCAGAACATTCGTCTGAATATGATATGGTTGTAATGGTGGGTATTCCTTTTGAACATAATGGTAAATTATATAATGTGGCAGTTGTTTTATATAAGGGAAAGATTCTTGGAATAGTACCTAAGAAGCATTTACCTAATTATTCTGAATTCTACGAAGCAAGACATTTTACATCAGGATTTGAAAAAGTTGTTACAGTAGATTTTGCAGGACAGGAAACTTTAATGGGAATGAATCTGTTGTTTAGGTGTAAGAATGAACCTGATTTTGTAATTGCTGCGGAAATATGTGAAGACTTATGGGTGCCAAATCCACCAAGTATAAGTCATGCAATGGCAGGTGCCACTGTAATTGCAAACCTGTCAGCAAGTGATGAAGTGACAGGAAAATCAGTTTATAGAAGAGATTTAGTAACAGGGCAGTCAGCAAGACTTATCTGCGGATATATTTATGCAGATGCAGGTGAAGGTGAATCATCGACTGACCTTGTATATTCAGCTCATAATATTATTGCCGAAAATGGAAGAATGATTGCAGAGGCTAAAAGATTTATCAATCAGACAGTATATGGAGATATTGATTTAGACAGAATTAAGAATGAACGTCGTAAGATGAATACCTACCAATGCAAGGATAATGAGAATTACACAGTTGTAAATTTTGATATGGATATGGGAGAAGGCAGGTTAACATCGAAGGTCAATAATATGCCGTTTGTTCCACCGGATATGAGTAAACGAAATGAGCGATGTGATGAAATCCTTACTATTCAGGCAATGGGACTTAAAAAGAGATTAGAACATACTAATTCAAAGTCGGCAGTTGTGGGAATATCGGGAGGACTTGATTCGACACTGGCATTGCTCGTGATAGTAAGAGCATTTGATATGCTTGGTAAGGACAGAAAAGGAATTGTCACAGTAACGATGCCGGGCTTCGGTACAACTGACAGAACTTATGATAATGCTGTGAAAATGATTAAACACTTAGGAACAACATTTATAGAAATTAACATTTCAGATGCAGTAAATGCTCACTTTAAAGCAATCGGGCATGACAGAAGTATTCATGATGTGACCTATGAAAATGTTCAGGCAAGGCAGAGAACACTTTATCTTATGAATCTGGCTAACCAATATAATGGATTCGTAGTAGGAACAGGTGATTTGTCAGAGCTGGCGCTTGGCTGGGCAACTTATAATGGAGACCATATGTCAATGTATGGCGTAAATGCTTCCATACCGAAGACATTAGTAAGACATTTAGTAAGATATTATGCAGATACATGTGAAGATAAGGAGTTACAGAAGGTATTAAGGGATGTATTAGAAACACCGGTAAGTCCTGAACTTCTCCCACCACAGGAAAATGGTGAAATCGCCCAGAAAACAGAAGACTTGGTGGGTCCATATGAACTTCATGATTTCTTCATGTATTATATGCTTAGATTAGGATATTCACCTAAGAAGATAAATTATCTCGCTGTAAATGCATTTGAGGGAATGTATGATACAGAAACAATACTCAAATGGCAGAAAGCATTCTATAAGAGATTCTTTGCACAACAGTTTAAACGTTCATGCTTACCGGATGGACCAAAAGTCGGTACGGTTGCAGTTTCACCAAGAGGTGATTTGAGAATGCCAAGCGATGCCTGTGTAGCGGGATGGCTTAGGGAATTAGAGAAATTAGAGTAACGTTCGAGGTCAAATGAAGAATCAAATGTGAATTTAGTAAGATGAAAGTTCTAATTGCTTAATAAATGTCAGCAATTATCATTAAGTGTCTGGATGACACTATTTATCTGAGGGGTCGAACAAATTTCGATATGCTTCAATATATATATCCTGAAAAATTTTATCAGGGCAGTTGACAATCCAATTAAGCATATTAACTTCTAACCATTTTTTTAGTATTTTTAACATATAAGCCTCCATTTCTGACGAAAATCATTTCGTCACTGTAATTTGTTTTTGTTTACAAATTCAGTATAAAGAAAATGGAGGCTGATTTCTATATTATAGTGTAACAGTTGTTGAAATATTGTTTCGTTTTATGAAAAATAGTTTTGGTACATGAAAAAACGTTTCAGAAATTGAAACATTTTTATATTGCGGATAGGGAATTAAATACATCTGAAATTATACTGCAAATACGAAATAAATATCAGATATATATGCTATCAACATATGCAGGTAATTTAGTTGATGGTCATACAACAGTGTTGTAAGGCAATCATAAATGGCTATTCTTTAAAACTAAAGGATAGCCATAAATTATATAAAACTATGATACAGGTTTTGCTTTGTCAAGTGTAGTTGATATGGCATCTAATAAAATCATATAAGTATACTTGCAGTCATCAGTGTATGTAATGTTCTCTAAAGATTGTGAATTGATTATCTGGTTTGCAAGGTCATTCATGGAATTTTCCATAAGCGGATACATAGTAGTAATGGCCTCATCCATATTTGTAATAGATATGGAATTAATCTTATGAGTGTCTACACAGACTTCAATTTCTAATGAACTGTTATTTAACATTAGAGAAGAGGTATACACACCGGGAGTATATGTTGTCTCACTCTTAGAAGAAGTATCCGAATTTTTATCATTAGAAGTATTGTTAGAAGTTTTATTAGCAGAAGTATCTTTTGAAGAATCGTCAGTAGGAGAATTGTTAGCAGAAGAACCATTAGCAGAAGAATCGTCAGTAGAAGAACCGGTATCGGAAGAATTTATAGAGCCGGCTTCATCTGCTTTAGGAGTATCTGTGGTTATCGGATTTTCTGCCAATGCATTAACTTCGCCTTGTGAGGCTGAAGGTTTATCTTTCTTATCAGATTTAAACATATTGATAAATAGAACAATCAGTAAAATACCTAGTACTACAAAAATGCCTGTATATATTAGTTCTTTTAGTTTGAATACAACTATGCGGGGATTGCTACTCATATATCAGTTCTCCAAGGATAATTTATATTTAAATATATTAATTTAATTGTGATATTATGCAACAAATATGGTAGAATTAAATTAATAATTGTGTAAGAGAAAATGGAGGCAGTTTTTAGATGGGATTACAACTTATTCTAGGAAGTAGTGGAACCGGAAAAACCACTGAGATGTATAATGAAATGATTGAAATGAGCAGGAATATAAAGGGAGTAAGATACCTTGCAGTTGTTCCAGAGCAGTTTACCATGGAGACCCAGAAGACAATAGTAAATCTGTCACCTGAAAAAGGAACAATGGATATTGATATCCTTAGTTTTGACCGTCTGGCTAAGAGAATATTTGAGGAGGCAGGGCTTAACTCTTTAGAGGTTCTCGATGATACGGGAAAATGTCTTATAATAAGAAAAATAATAGAGGAAAATAAAAGTAAACTTACAGTATTTGGCTCAAAAGTAAAAATGGTGGGTTTTATTGACGAGATGAAATCTATGATATCAGAACTGTATCAGTATGGAATAGGTGAAAAAGAACTAAATGATATGTTAGAAAAAAGTCTTAAAAAACCTCTGTTATATGCCAAATTAGAGGATATTAAGCTTATAATAGAGCAGTTGAAATTATATTTAAAAGACAGATTTGTTATGAATGAGGAACTCCTTCAAAGAGTATGTGAACTTATACCGGAGTCAAAAGTTATTAAAGACAGTTATATAACCTTTGATGAATATACGGGATTCTCACCGGTTCAGTATAACGTTATAAAAATGTTGTTAAAATATGCTTCGAAAGTTACCGTTGCGCTGACTATAAGAGAACCTGATAAAATTGATTATGGAATGTCTGATAATGAATTAGATGTATTTGGAATAACCATTAAGACAGTTAATAAATTAAAGAAGACTGCAATAGATGAAAATGTCGAAATATACAGTGACATAATTCTGAAAACTGCGAAGAGATTTGGAGAAATAGAAGAACTTAAGTATCTTGAAGAGAACTTGTTCAAATTTGGTAAAAAGCCTTTTAAAGTGAATAATAAGGACAATATAAGCATTCATGTATGTTCCAATATTAGTGATGAAGCAGAATATGTGGCATATACAGCAAAGAAATTAGTACGGGAAAAGGGTTACAGATATAAGGATATAGCAGTAGTTACAGCAGATGTGGAAAACTATCACAGGGTAATAACGGAAACATTTGCAAAGCATGATATACCTTGTTTTATTGATTATAAGAGAAGCATAATTGCTAATCCTATGGTAGAAAGTCTGAGAGCCATATTAGAAATGATTACTGAAAATTATTCGTATGAGACAGTATTTAGATTTCTTAAGTGTGGAATGTCTACATTAGAGCGCAGGGAGACAGACAAATTAGAAAACTATGTTATACGATACGGAATACGCGGATTCAAAAGATATTCAAAAGAATTTGATACAGAGGATGATACAGTAAATGAAGCAAGAAAAAAACTGTTAGCAGATACAGGTGAAATCTACGGGGCATTCAAAATTAAAAAGAGAATAAGTGTTAAGGAAGCAATTACGGCACTTTATAAACTCACGGTACAACTTAAGATGGAAAGTAAACTTGCAGTCATGGAGAAATATTTTGCAGAGAACGGCAATTTATCCATGGCTAAGGAGTATGCCCAGACATATGGCAAAGTAATGACGTTATTTGATAAAACAGTATTTCTAATTGGTGATGAAGAGATTAATGCAAAAGAATTAGCGGCAATTCTAGACTCTGGTTTTGAAGATATTAAGGTGGGAATTATTCCACCAACGCTAGACAGAATGGTAATTGGAGACATCGAAAGAACAAGATTAAGTAATGTTAAGATACTGTTTCTTATAGGGGGAAATGATGGAATTATTCCGAAGCGGGAGATAAAAGGTGGTGTTTTAACACAGAATGAGCGAAATTTTCTCTTAGAAAGCGAAGTAGAGTTATCACCGACTGCTAAAGAAAATGTATTTATACAGAAATACTATCTATATCTTATGTTAACTAAGATGAGCAATAAACTTTTTATATCATTTAAAAGAATAAATGGTGATGGAAGTTCGGCAAGACCCTCATATTTAATTAACAATCTGGTGAAAATGTTTAACGGTATCAGAATAGTTGATGAAGAAAATATAAAAAAAATAGAACGAATAACCAATATAAAGTCAGCCGTATCATCAGTATCAGAAGAAATCTGTGATTATATAGGTGATGAGTTAAATGATGAAAAAGAGAAATTTTTTAGGGAACTGTATTCCGCCTGCGTAAGACATAATGTAAATATGACAGACATTATTAATGCCGCTATATTTGAGAATAAGCCGACTAAAATAGATTCAGCAATAGCCAGACTTATTTATGGTGAAAATATGCATAATTCAATATCACGACTTGAAAAATATGCAGCTTGTGCATATCAGCATTTTATGAATTTTGGACTTAACTTAGCACCAAGGCGGGAATATGAAGTGAACAATGCGGATATTGGCAGCATTTATCATGAAAGTATAGAATTATTTTCCAGAAAGATAGTGGAAAGAAACATTTCGTGGGATGAGTTAGATGATGAATTAAGAGATTCGCTTATTAGTGAAAGTGTAGATGAAGCAGTAAAGGAAAGTGGCAACGAGGTCTTTAGTGACAATGCCAGAAATGCATTTACAGTAGAAAGAATAAGAAAAATGGCTAAAAAGACGGCATGGATATTGCAAAAACAGATTGTGGCAGGAGAATTTATTCCAAGGGATTTTGAAGTGAGATTTTCTTCTGATTATGGATTAGAGGAACTTAAATATATTTATGAAAATGGCTGCGAGATGGGTATTCGTGGAATCATTGACCGTGTAGATTATTATAACAGCGGAGATGATATCTATGTGAAAATCGTTGATTATAAATCAGGCAATAAGAAATTCGAAATTAATGATGTGTATTACGGACTGCAATTACAGCTCGTAGTATATATGGAAGCGGCGATGTCAATGTTAAAGAAAAATAACCCTGATAAAAATGTCATTCCTGCCGGAATTTTTTATTACAATATTGATAATCCGGTAATAGATGGAAGTAAAGTGTTTATTAATCAAGAAGTGATTAATAAGCCGGATGGGGAAAAAGACGAGGCTGTCAGAAAATGTGCAGACGAATTGGTATTGAAGCAACAGAGAGTGGAGGGTTTAGTTAATTGTGACGATAAGGTATTAAAGGCACTGGATAAAAACATTGATAATATAAAGGAAAATGGCGGAGATTCTACCGTTGTTCCTGTAGGATTTACCAAGAAAGGAACTTATAAATCAGGCTCACAGAACACTACGGATTTTGATATGGATAATCTTATCAGATATGTTCACAATAAGATAGGATTATTAGGAGAAGAAATTCTTAAAGGAGATATAGACATTAACCCATATATCAAAACAAGAAAAAATGGTGGAGAAAGCAGCACAAGTATACCATGCATATATTGTGAATATAAGTCAGTATGTGGATTTGATAAAAAAATCAAAGGATACAATTACAGGACACTGTTTACGTTAGACAAAGACGAAGCCTGGAAACAGATAAGGCAGGAAGTAGAAAGAGCTTCCTCTTCAGACGAAGCCTGGAAGCAGATAAGGCAGGAAGTAGACGAGGGGGTGAAAAAAGATGTCTAAATGGACTGTTGAACAGCAAAAAGTAATAGATACAAGAAACAGAAATATTCTGGTTTCGGCGGCAGCGGGTTCCGGCAAGACTGCGGTACTGGTTGAACGAATAATTAAGAGGATTACGGACAAGAAGAATCCACTTGATATTGATAAATTGTTGGTTGTTACGTTTACAAATGCGGCGGCGGCAGAAATGCGTGAGAGAATTCTTAAGGCAATTGAAAATGAATTATCAAATGAGCCGGATAATGCACATTTACAAAGGCAGCAGGCATTTATACACAATGCTGATATTACTACAATTCACAGTTTTTGTCTGGGACTGGTTAAAGAGCATTTTAACGATGTGGATTTAGATCCAAGTGTGAAGGTTGCAGATGACGGTGAAATGGCACTTTTAAGGTCTGATGTGGTAAAAGAAGTATTAGAAGAGTATTATGAAGAAGGAAGTAGGGAATTCCATGATTTTGTTACACAATTTGAAAGCAAAAACAGTGATGTATATTTAGAAAACATGATACTTGCGCTTTATAATAAATCAATGGGATATCCATGGCCTAACGAATGGTTAGATAACTGTATAGCAGAGTACGGTTGTGAAAGTTCAGATGATATTAAGAAGAGTGAATTTGTCAAACTGATTAATACATATGCAGAAGGTATATTGCAGGAAATGGTAAAACAATATGACTTAATGCTTTATCTGTGTTCTAATGGCGGACCGATGGTATATTACGATATACTAGAAAGAGAAAGAACGGAAATACTTAAGATTATTGAGGAAAAAGATTACGATAGAAGAAAAGTAAAATTAAATTATAAGTTTGATAAACTTCCGGGATGTAAGGCTGGAACCTGTGAAATAGAATTAAAGGATATTGTGTCGGCAAACAGAAAAAATGTAAAAGAAAATTTTGCAAAATTAAACGAGAAACTTTACTTTCAAACCTCTGAAGAAGCACTTGGGGAAATGAAGAAATGCAGACCGATTATTGAGATGTATGTCAGACTTACGAAATCATTTATCAGTAAATTCAAAGAAAAGAAACTTGATAGAAATGTAATCGACTTTAATGATTTTGAACATTATGCCATAGATATTCTTGTGAAAAAAGATGGAAATAAACATGTTCTGACAACAGTTGCGGATGAACTGGCTGAAAATTTTGAAGAAGTTATGATAGATGAATATCAGGACAGTAATATTGTGCAGGAGACAATTTTATCCGCAGTTTCAAAGGATAGAAAAGGCATACCTAACCGATTTATGGTAGGTGATGTGAAACAAAGTATTTATGGTTTCAGAGGTGCCAATCCGGGCATTTTTATAGAAAAGTATAACAGATATGATAGAGGAGAGGATTCTAAAGATTATAAGATTGTTCTGGATAAGAATTTCAGAAGCAGGGAAGGTGTTATTACTTCAACGAATTTTTTCTTTAATCAGATAATGAGTGAAGAATTGGGTGGGATTAATTACGACGAAGAAAACAGACTCAATTTTGGAGCTGTTTTCAAAGAGTGTGAAAATGAAGAATATAAATCAAGAATTGATGATAAGACAGAACTTTTATTAATTAATTCAGAAAGTGATATGCCGGCAGATGAAATCGAATCTACGGATGAAGCGAGTTGTTCAGATGAAGATGGAAGTGATGCACAAGATGATATGGGAGGAAATGTCCGTGAACTTGAGGCAAAGGCAATCGCTGCTAAAATAAAGGAATTAGTGAATTTTGAAACAGGAATGACAGTGTATGATAAGGAATCAGACAAATACAGACCTGCGAAATATTCAGATATTGTTATATTATTAAGAAGTATCAATGGGGTTGGTGATGTAATTAACGAAGAACTGATGCGCTCCGGAATACCATGTCATATGGAGTCAAAATCAGGATATTTCAGTACATTGGAGATTCGTACAATCCTAAGTTATCTTAAGATTATCGATAATCCGATACAGGATATACCATTGGCATCTGTCTTAAAGTCACCTATATTAGGAATAAATGATGAAGAATTATCATTAATCAGGATTGCAGGCGGAAAAGATAAATCACTATATGAAAATATATGTGATTATATAAACGAATCAATGAATGATGAAGAAAGTATTGCTAAAAGTAATAAAGTATTAGAATACAACCATGATTTACAAAAAAGGCTAAAGAAATTTAATGATACGCTTGGTGAATTCAGAATTAAGATAACATATATGTCTATTTATGATTTGCTGTGTGAAATGTTAGATAAGACAGGATACTATAATTTCATTAAAGCCATGCCATCAGGTGACAGAAGAAAAGCTAATGTTGATATGTTAAAGGAAAGAGCGGCAGCCTATGAAAATGGCAGTTATAAAGGACTTTTTAATTTTATCAGATATATGGAAAAAATGAACAAATATGAAATCGATATGGGTGAGGCTTCAATTTTGTCAGAAACCGATGATGCTGTAAGAATTATGACGGTTCATAAAAGCAAAGGGCTGGAATTTCCTATTGTATTTGTGGCAAATATGGAGAAAAAGTTTAATGTCATGGATACAAGAAAAAAGTCTGCAATTCATTTTGAAATGGGAATAGGAATGGATTATATAGATGATTCCACAAGAATTAAACAGAATAATATATTTAAGGCAGCGATTAACCGAAAGATACAGTTAGACGGTATTGAAGAGGAAATGCGACTTTTTTATGTTGCGTGTACAAGAGCAAGGGAAAAACTTATTCTTACGGCAGGCGGTATTAATGATAAAAAATTAGAAAAAATGGCATCAAAGAGAATGTACGACAAGCAATATATGGGTTACGGTTTTATGGCACAATGCAGCAGTTTCCTTGATTTTGTGGTATACGGATTAGGAAGAAATAAAGCATTTGCTAATATTTATGAAGATTACCTTCCGTATGATATGCCAAGGGACAATAAGCAGTTTAATGCAGATAGCAATGTGGAAATAAAATATATAGATGTGATGGATATTTTTGCAGATGTAATTAAAGAAAAAGTTAATGAGAAAACGAATGTGCAGGCATTAATTAATCTTCCTACAGAAAAAGTATTTGCCGAGGATATTAAAAAAGGATTAGAAAACAGAATTAATTATGAGTATCCATTTGAAAAAGAAACAGCAGGCAATGCGAAGATGAGTGTTTCGGAGATTAAGAAGATAAGTTATGAGATTGAACAGGCAGACGGTGATGAGACAGTTATGGCAGAAGATTTTATTAAATCTCTTGATGAAATAGCAGAAGAGAAAACCCTAACCGTGCCGGAATTTCTGCGTAAAGGGGAAAAAATAAATGGTGCTGCAAGAGGTACGGCTTATCACACGGTTTTTGAATTTTTTGATTTTGAAATGGAACCAACTAAAGATAGTATCAGAATAATGATTGATAGAATCAAGGCAGCAGGCAGGCTATCGGAGGCGGAAGAGAAATCCATTAATGTAGATGATATTGTTGCGTTTGCCAATTCTTCATTAGGACAGAGAATGAAAGAAGCATACAGGCGTGGTGAGTTATACAGAGAAGCCCAATTTGTTATAGGAATATCTGAATCTATGGTGGAAGAATTTAAGAGAATCGCAGAAAAAGCAGGAAGAGATAAGGAATTTTTAAAACCTGAAAAAGTAGAAAATAGCGGTGACACTATTTTAATTCAGGGTATTATTGATGTATATTTTATTGAAAATGGAAAAGTTATAATTGCAGATTATAAAACAGACAGAGTGAAAAAAATGCAGGAATTAGCAGAACATTATTATGTACAGTTAGAATTGTACAAATTAGCAGTTGAACAGATTACAGGTATGAAAGTTGAAGAGAAAATACTTTATTCAGTGGAACTTTCAGATGAGATTAACAGTTAAAAGAGAGACTGAAAACAGGTAGATAACTTGATTTTGTATAGAAATATTTGAACAGGAGGAAGACATGATTTATCCAAAATATTTAGAAAAAGGTAATATTATAGGTGTGGCGGCAACTTCAGATGGTGTTATAGATGAATTGGATGTAAAAAGATTTGAAAATGCCGTAAAAAATCTTAATGAAAGAGGATATGAAGTAATATTTACAAATAATGTGTTCATGGCGGATAAACAGTTCAGGAGCAGTAGTGGAAAACAGCGCGGTCAGGAATTTAACGAACTGGTTAGTAATGATAAAGTTAGTGCAGTTATTGCAGCAAAAGGTGGAAATTTTCTAAATGAAATGCTTGAATATGTGGATTATGAAAATTTTTGCCGAAATCCAAAATGGTTTCAGGGATATTCTGACAATACGGGACTTATGCATACATTGACCACCAGATGTGATGTGGCAGCAATATACAGTAGCAATTTTGGTGAATTTGGAATGAATAAATGGCATAGAAGTGTAGAGGATAATCTGAATGTGCTTGAAGGTAAAGAACTTATACAGAATTCATATGATAAATATCAGCAGGAAATGACAGAGCGAATAACAGGTCTTGAAGGGTATGAATGCGATGCCAAAGCTGAGTGGAAGCTGGATTTTGGTACGCTTAAGAGAACTGATAATGTAGTTATGAGTGGAAGGCTTATCGGCGGCTGTCTGGATGTCTTATTATTTCTTCAGGGAACAAAATATGATGGAACAATGGAATTTATAGAAAAATATAAAGAAGATGGAATAATATGGTATCTTGAAACCTTTGATATAAGCGGCGAAAACATAATGATGTTCTTATGGAAGTTAAAGCAGATAGGCTGGTTTAAGTACACGAAAGGATTTATGTTTGGCCGGCCGCTGTTCTATAAGGATTTCACTAATTCGTCTTATGAAGAAGCAGTTATGTATGCACTGGGTAATTTAGATGTACCAGTCATATTTGATTGTGATTTTGGACATAGAGGTCCGAGAATGACTATAATAAATGGAGCCCTGGCAACAGTGCAATGTACTGACAGGGCTGAGGCATCAATAGAATACAAAATTAAGTAACGGCTTCTTAATGTTATGTCTTAGTGAAATTTATTCATACACTGCTCTTTCTCCGCCGATGTATTTGTACCTTGTTCTGGCACATACTACATGTGCATTGCCAATTGTTGACTGGGATGTTCTTACAGGAACAGCAACAGGTCTTAAATGCATTCCAATTAATGTATCACCGATATCAATGCCGGCATGTGCCTGAATATGCTCAACGGCAACGGAATTAATAAATCCTGAATAAGCAGCGGTTGAAAATGAACCGCCTGCCTTTAACTTAGGTACTACATTCACAATCGGAAGATGGTACTCCTTTGCACATTCCTTTTCTACAATTAATGCTCTGTTAAGATGTTCACAGCATTGTGTCGCAAGATAAATTCCGTACTTATTAGTTATATCGTAAATTGTATTAAATATAGCCGCTCCGATATCACTGCTTGAAAAGGAACCAATACGGTGGCTGTCTACTTCACTTGACGAGCATCCCACAACCAATATGTCACACTTCTCAAGATTAGCCGCATCTAAAAGTTCTAAAACTACTTTTCCGGTATCATCTATTATTTTATTAATGTTAAAATCAGTATCTGTTGAAATTCCATCTGCCATGATAAAGCCTCCATTCATTCTTATAATTTCCCATTATATTGTTCTTCAAGAAGACTGTCAAGCAGCATAAGTGATGAAGTCTTGAGTTCACGGTTAGAAAATATTCCTTTAGAAGAAAGCGTAACAGCTTTTTTAAGATAAGAAATAAGTATGGCTGAATTGCATTTTCCAATATCTGATAAATGTTTGGCTTCTTCATAATATGCTCTGGCTAGAAGGGCTGCAATTTCATCATAAAGAGGATTGGTTTCTATAAGAATGTTCTCAAAAGTAGTAATTGCAAGGTCATATTTATTGTTAACCAGAGCCTGCTTTCCTTTAAGATACGGATTATCTTCAGCAAAGGAGATATTTTCTCCGAAATCAGGCAGCAGCTGATTAATCGGAATGTCTAAAACAGCGGATAAATATTCAAGAGTTTTAATAGAAGGCGTGGCGGAACCACTTTCAATCTGACTTAACATATTTCTTGTAATAAAATCACCGACTACTTCATTCTGAGTCATTTTTTTAGAAAGCCTTGCTTCCTTGATTCTTTTTCCAAGTACAACAGCGTCCATTCATATCACTCCTTGCACGATAAAAGTAAATAATATTTACATATCTTGATATTAACAGATAATTATGTATTTTTCAACATATTTTTCAAAAAAATAATTGACAAAAATATCCGCTATGATATAATTTATGTAAATAAAATTTACTCTTTAACATAGAATTTAATGAACATAGTTCAAAGGAGGCGGGATTATGGCTGAGTGGTGGGATGCATTGATGACAATTGAGAAAATTCTATATTGTATCGCAGTACCATCTACAATAATTTTTGTAATACAGACATTATTTATCATTTTTGGAGGTCATGGTGATGGATTTGATGCAAGTGATTCTTCAGGAATAGATTTTGACCATGATATGTCGGGAATGCACGGAGCAGGATTTGACCATGACTTATCGGGAATGCATGGAGCAGATATTAATCATAATATTGAAATTGGACATAATGCAGACATTGATTATAGTCAGGTGACTGCGCATGACGGAAGTACCGCTCATGATACCGTTGATAATCTTGATTCTTTCAGACTATTTACCATTCAGGGAATAATAGGATTTTTCTGTATGTTTTCATGGGCATCAATTGCAGGAATTGCTAATGGAATGAATGCAGGGCTTGCGATAATGACAGGTTTTGTATTAGGAATAATTCTGATGTTTGCCGTTGCGGTTATTATCAGATACTCATATAGACTTGCGCAGGATGGCACATTTAATATTAAGGATACACTAGGTATAAATGCAACCGTATATCTTACTATTCCGGCTAAGAAAAGCGGACAGGGAAAGGTAAATGTCATGGTGTCAGAGAGAATGGTGGAACTTAATGCGGTTACGGACAGCGAGGATATGATTAATACCGGAGAAACCGTTAGAATTATTGATATAATTAACGATTTTGTAGTTGTGGAAAGAGGTTAACAATGTCATACATGATTATTGTTATAATTGTAGCAATGATAATGGAAGCAGGCTTGTATTTTGGAATGAAAAGTCCAAAGAAATGAGTTTTTTTAAAGAGGATTTAATAAAATCAAATATATAATAAAGATATTAGGAGGAAGAAAGTATGGGTTACGAATTAATCATTGCGATAGGAGTTGCAACAGTTGTTGTTATTATGCTGATTGTAGCAATTTTATCAAGATATCGTAAGTGTCCGTCAGACAAGGTATTAGTTATTTATGGTAAGGTAGGTTCAGACAATAATGGACAGACAAGATCAGCAAAGTGTATTCATGGTGGAGCAGCATTTATTGTGCCGATTATCCAATCATATCAGTATATGGATTTGACACCTATTTCTATTAATGTTGATTTAAGAAATGCACTTTCTAAGCAGAACATCAGAGTAGATGTTCCATCAAGATTTACAGTAGGAATCTCTACCGAAATGGGTATTATGCAGAATGCAGCAGAACGTTTGTTAGGGCTTAAGATGAATGAGATTCAGGAATTAGCAAAAGATATTATTCTTGGTCAGTTACGTCTTGTAATTGCAACAATGGATATTGAGGAGATTAACTCAGACAGAGATAAATTCCTTCTTTCAGTATCTAACAATGTGGAGATTGAATTAAAGAAGATTGGTTTAAGATTAATTAACGTTAACGTTACTGATATTAATGATGAATCAGGCTACATAGAAGCATTAGGTAAGGAAGCGGCAGCTAAAGCTATTAATGATGCAAAGAAGAGTGTTGCAGAGAAAGATAAAGATGGTGAAATCGGTCAGGCTAATGCAAGAATGGAGCAGCGTATTCAGGTAGCTGCGGCTGATGCAGCGGCTATTAAGGGTGAAAATGAAGCTAAGATTGAAGTGGCAGCATCAGAAGCAGCCAGAAGAGAGAAAGAAGCTGAGGCATTAAGAATTGCAACAGCTGCAGAACAGGTACAGGCAGCTAAATCTAAAGAAGAGGCTTATGTTGCACAGAAAGAGGCAGAACAGAACCGTGCTGAATTAGAGAGAGCAACGCAGCAGGCAGACATTATTATCAAAGCAGAGATTGCAAAAGAACAGGCAGAAATTGCAGCAGAAGCTGAAGCAGAGGTAGCAAGAAGAAGAGCACGCGGTGAGGCTGATGCCATTTATGCCAAGATGGAGGCACAGGCAAAGGGTGTTCAGGAGATGTTATCAAAACAGGCTTTAGGTATGAGAGATTTAGTTTCGGCAGCCGGCGGAGATGCAGATGCAGCTGTTAAACTTATTGTAGCTGATAAACTTCAAGATCTTATGCAGATTCAAGTGGAAGCTATTAAGAATATTAAAATTGATAAAATTACAGTTTGGGATTCTATGAATGGAAATGGAGAAGGAACACCGACAACAGCCAATTTCCTTTCAGGAATGATGAAGTCAATTCCTCCAATGAATGAACTTTTTAAGCAAGCAGGAATGGAATTACCATCATTTTTAGGAAAAGATTTAGAAGATGATAGTGTGCAGTCAAATGATGATTCAGTGAAAAAAAATGATAAAGAAAAAAAGATTGTTGACAGGAATCAGGGTAATCAAAAGAATGTGGCAGAAGAGAATTTGACAGATAAATATGATGTTCAGTCAATAGAGTCTTCGGCAGGTGACAATATAATTTTGTAGAAAAGACTAAACAATTATAATAATCCGGTGAGTGCATTTGAATTTAAATACACTCACTGTTTTTATTTTGTAGGATGATGTTGTGGTAAATATATATATTTAAAATCGGATGAATATAAACATAATTTATGCTATTTGACCCCAACACCCTAATCTTTTGAATAAAATGCTAAGAGGAATCCATACTTGTAATATGAAAATAACTAAATAACTGGATTGCAGAATAAATATGGAGGAGAAATTAATGGGAAAATATGAGAATCTTTCTGAAAATGACAAAATGAAATATGAGATTGCAGAAGAATTAGGGCTTATTGATAAAGTGAAAGAGGCAGGCTGGAAAGGATTGTCAGCCAGGGAATCGGGAAAAATCGGAGGTCTCATGACAGCAAGAAAGAAAAACAAAAATGTAAAAAAAGAATAAAGTATTGTGTATTTTTAGGAATATGTGATACAATACACGATATAATTATTTACAGTTTCTATTGAGAAAGGAATTATGCTATGTTAGAACTAAAGAATGTATCTTTTGATGTGCCTCAGGGCAATGGAGAAAAGGGGATACTTAAAAATGTTAGTGTTAAAATAGATGACAGAAAATTTCTTGCAATAACAGGACCGAATGGCGGAGGCAAATCTACTCTGGCTAAGATAATTGCGGGAATATATAAACCTACATCGGGTAAGATTATTTTTGATGGTACAGATATAACGGATATGAGTATAACTGACAGGGCAAGAGCAGGGATAAGTTTTGCCTTTCAGCAGCCTGTAAGATTTAAGGGAATAAAAGTAAAGGATTTAATTAAATTGGCATCAGGTGATAATTTGTCAGTATCAAGTGCCTGCGACTATTTATCTGAAGTAGGTCTATGTGCAAGAGATTATATTAACCGAGATGTAGACGGAAGTTTATCCGGTGGTGAACTTAAGAGAATAGAGATAGCAACCATAATTGCGAGAGGTACTAAATTAAGCGTTTTTGATGAACCGGAAGCAGGAATTGATTTATGGAGTTTTAAAAATCTAATAGATGTATTTGAAAAAATTCATAGGGAAAAAGATATATCAATAATTATTATTTCACATCAGGAAAGAATACTTAACATTGCAGATGAGATTTTGGTTCTTGCCAATGGAGAGATTAAGGCACAGGGAAAAAAGGAGGAAATCTTACCTGAATTATTAAGTGGAACAGGTGGATGTAAATTTTATCAGTAAAATTTTTGTGGCTGTTCAGAATCAAATGTGACAGGTTCTGAATAACTGCAAATTGTGTTAATGCGTTGGTGACACAGAATACAGTTATAATACACAACGTAGAAACGGAGATATTTATTGTGGAAAAGAATAATATAGATAAGATTCAGATGAGCCTTCTTGAACAGATAGCAGACCTTCACGGAGTACCTGAAGGTGCATATAATATTAGAGCAAATGGTACTTTGGCAGGAAGAAATACAACAGCGAATATTGATATTATAACCAAAACAGATAAACCGGGAATAGATATTATAATAAAACCAAATACAAAGAATGAAAGTGTTCATATTCCGGTTGTATTAAGCCAGACCGGACTTACAGATTTAGTATACAATGATTTTTTTGTTGGTGAAAATTCTGATGTTACGATAATTGCCGGTTGTGGAATACATAATGGTGGAGAAAAAAAGTCTGAACATGATGGAATTCATGCATTTCATGTCGGAGAGAATGCCAGATTAAGATATGTTGAAAAACACTATGGTTCAGGAGATGGTAATGGAGAAAACATTATGAATCCAACAACAATAGTAGAGATAAAAAAGGGTGGATACATGGAGATGGAGACGGTCCAGATTAAGGGTATCGATTCTACGGACAGAATTACCAAAGCAGATTTAGAAGAAGGTGCAACAATTGTAATTAGAGAGAAACTTATGACACATGGTAAACAGTATGCCAGATCTGAATTTGAAGTAAACTTAAATGGAGAAGATTCAAGCGCAAATGTTATCTCAAGAGCGGTTGCAAAGGATGATTCAAAACAATTATTTGTATCAAAAATAAATGGAAATAATAAATGTGCCGGACATACAGAGTGTGATGCGATAATTATGAACAATGCTAAGATAAGTGCTATACCTGAAATTACAGCAAATGACTTAGACGCCCAGTTAATACATGAAGCAGCAATTGGTAAAATTGCAGGAGAACAGATTGTTAAACTTATGACTTTAGGTCTTACTGAAGAAGAGGCAGAGGCAGAAATTGTTAATGGATTTCTAAAATAAATATTAATTAAGAAATAGAAAATTAATGATTTGTTGATAAAATATATCTGTCCTAAATTAATAATATATGATACTATAATCTTAATAATATAGAATTAATAAGACAAAGGGTTTTATTGAAATTTCACAGAAAGTAGGTGGTATTATGAAATTTCGAAGAATTAATGATGATACGGTAAGATGTATTGTATCTAAAGAAGATATGCAGGAATATGGAATCGTTTTAGAAGATTTCTTTAAGAATAAAGGTAAGATACACGAATTTTTACATGAAGTTGTGGAAAGAGCAGAACAGGAAGTAGGATATGAACCTAAAGAGGGTTTGCTCTCAATGCAGATTATGCCTATAAGCCAGAATACAATATCCATTACTTTTACAGAGCAGGGGAATGGAGAATATGAAGATATAATTGATAATCTTAAAGAATCTGTTGCAGAAATGCTTGAAGATGAAGAAGATGCCGTTATAGTTGATGGTGTGGCAGATGAAGATGATGAAGAAATAGAAGATTATGATAATGAAGAAATAAAGAATAATACTCTGACAAATAATCAGATAAATATGCCAATTGGTATGGAGAAGTCTTCAACTATTATGATTGCCATGCATTCTATTGAAAAAATGGCTGATTTCTGTAGAGTTCTCAATATTAGTAAAACAGTCAGCAGCGAATTATACAGATTAGAGAATAAAGATATGTATTGCCTGATAGTAGATAAAAACAGACTGTCAGCAGGTATAATGAAGCATATTTTACTTCTTGCAGTAGAATACACTTCTCATATTACGGATGAAACCAAGATAATTGCATACATCAGAGAATATGGAGAAGTTATAATAGAGAAAAGCGCATATAGAATACTGAAGAACTATGTATAGTTTCAGATATAATTAGAAAAGGTGAGTCCACAGTGAACTCACCTTTTTGCTTTGTCTATAGTGCAGACCTCTTTATAAGCGCGATGCCTAATGCGTATGGACCTGTATGGCACCCAATGGTGGTACCAATTCTTACCTTAACATCAGAATCACATTTAACACCTAAAAAATCTTCTAACTGCACTTGAAATTCTTTAGCTTCTTCAACATCATAACCACAGGCAACTACGAAATTGTAATCTTCTTTATTAATTTCATGATCCTTAAAATAAGATGCGATGGAATTAAGTACATTTTGCAACGATTTCTTACGGCTTCTTGAGATTCCGCCAAGAGAAATATCACCATCTTTCATAATGATAGTTGGCCTGATTCCCAATTTGTCACCAGCTAAGACAGCTAATTTTCCGATTCGTCCGTTTTTAACTAAATATTCTAAAGAACCAACAGTAAAGTAAATTCGTCCGCTGCATTTGACTTTCTCAAGTTCTGTAACGGCATCTTCAAAAGAAATACCTTTATCTCTTAATTTAACTGCTTCATGTACGAATAGAGCTTCACTTGCAGTGTTAAGAGTAGAGTCAATTACGGCAATCTTCGCATTAGGATGTGATTCTAAAATCATATTCTTTGCTGTGCAGGCACTGTTATATGAGCCGCTGAATTTAGTAGTGATGGTAATACATACAACCGGAGTATCAGAATCAACAAATGGCTGAAACTTTTCCATATAGTCCTGTACAGAAGGAAGGGAAGACTTTGGAACAGCATGTTCTTCAACCATTTTAAGATAAAAGGATTCATGGTCAATACCTTCGCCTTCTTTAGTATATGTCTCTCCATCAAAGGTAACATAAAAAGGAACAATTGTTATTCTATGTTCCGAAGTATATTCAGGGAGTAAATCACAGGCTCCATCACTTATAATTTCAAAATTCATATCAATCTCCATTCCTGCCGGCAAGCCCAATATCGGCTTATAGCACTAAATTACAAATGAAATAGTTATATAAATAAAACTATTTCAAAAACTAGGGATATTATATCATGTGGTTTTTAAAACTACAAGATGAAATTATTAAATTTATATTATTTATATGTAAAACATTTTTTTTATGATATAATCTCTATAAGTGTTTAAAGATAGTATAAAGTTTGACCACAATATCATCAAGTTTATTTTAAAATACATTCTGAAATGGAGATAGATTGAAAATGTTTAGATTATGGGCAAAGGTTTTCAAAGATAATCATATGCTTAATAATATGATAGTTGAAAATTCGTATAAAGAAATGACTAGGACCAAAAAAATATTTGCAGCACTTGATGAAGTGTGTTTAAAGTTTGATTTAGGAAAACCCATATGGCTTGACTCAAATATATCGGAATTTAAAAAAATTTCAAAGACTAGATTTAATTCAGATAGTTTTATTGAAAGTATAGATTTTGACTATTTGGAGATTCATATTATAGAAGAAGATGAGCAGTGGCAGTGATATGTTAACCGGATAATTGCAAAACCGCAAATCTTGTATTAGTTGTTAAAATATGGTATTATATGCTAATAATTTAAAAGGAGATTTAGACATGGAAGATAGACAGTGTAGTAATTCAGAATGCACAAAAGAAAGTTGTGCAGGCTGTGAACAGAATAAGGGCAGTATGTTAGAGCCACTCAACAGCGAAAGCAAAGTGGATAAAGTAATTGCGGTTATGAGTGGAAAGGGAGGAGTTGGTAAGTCACTGGTTACGGCTTCACTGGCGGTTGAACTTAGTAAAAAAGGCTATAAAGTTGGTATTCTTGATTCAGATGTAACGGGTCCATCTATTCCTAAAATGTTTGGATTAAATGAAACGGCAAAGGGAAATGAGAACGGAATTTTCCCATCTAAGACTAAGAATGGAATTAAAGTAATGTCTGTTAACCTATTATTAGAAGACCATGAAGAACCTGTAATCTGGAGAGGACCGGTAATAGCGGGAGTGGTTAAGCAATTCTGGAGTGATGTATATTGGGGTGAATTGGATTATCTCTTAATTGATATGCCACCGGGAACAGGTGATGTACCGCTTACGGTATTTCAGTCATTACCTGTAGATGGAACAGTAGTTGTAACTTCACCACAGGAACTAGTTAAATTAATAGTTAAGAAAGCATATAACATGGCTGCTAAAATGAATATACCTGTTATCGGAATGATAGAAAACTATAGTTATATTGAATGTCCTGACTGTGGCAAAAAGATTGAAGTATTTGGAGAAAGCAAAATTGATGAGGCTGCAGCGGAAATAGGACTTGATGTTTTAGGAAAATTACCGATTATACCTTCAATGGCTAAGTTAGCAGATGAAGGCAGATTTGATGAGGTGGATAATAAGTTTATAAGTGAAGCAGTAGACAAAATCATTAGTATTAAATAAATACAGAAATGATTAAGAAATAAAGAAAGGGAATGCATTTTATATGCAAGGATATTTTAAAATGAATTACAATCATGATGAATTATTAGGTGATGCTGAATCAGAAGATAAGGAGGAGATTCTGAGTGAAGATAATATAGGTGAAGATAGTATGGAAAATGCTGTGACAGACGATAAGAAAAAGCGAAAAGGTAAGGAAAAAGAAGAGACTTCGGTTAGAAAAGAGCTTTTAAGCTGGGTAATGATTTTTGTCGGAGCATTTGTGGTGGCATATTTACTTAGTAATTTTGTAATTGTAAATGCAAAAGTACCTTCAGGTTCAATGATTAGTACAATTAATATTGGTGATAAAGTCATAGGCTTTAGATTATCATATCTGTTTAATGATCCGGAAAGAGGTGACATTATAATGTTTAATGCACCGGATAAAGAGAATACCATATATATTAAGAGAGTAATAGGTCTTCCGGGAGATACCATTGTAATTAAGGATAATCAGATATATATTAATGATAAACTCTTAGAAGAAGATTATTTAAAGAATGACTGGACCTGTAATCCGGGTACAACAGAATATAAAGTGCCTAAAGGTGAGTATTTTATGATGGGCGATAACAGAAATAATTCCAGTGATTCCAGAGTATGGGGTACTGTTAAAAAGAAGGAAATAATTGCCAAAGGAATATTTAGATACTATCCTGCGTTTAAATCATTATTAAAATAAATGTCAGCAGCATGTAGTAAAATAGAAGAAAGGCTAATATATAATATATTCGATGAAGGAAAATAAAGATAAAAATATAATTTTAACTTATCAAGATTTAGAACAAAGTAAAAATGGTATAATGGGACCGGGAAGATGCCTTGTTAGTTTCTTAGGCATCTTCCCTTTTGTGCCTATTTTGCTTGCCCTTTTTTCGTGTTTTATAATAAAAATACCGGATAGTATATTTAGAATTCTGCTGTTTATAATAACATTTTTTATGCTTGCAATACTTTTGCTTAATATTTTTATATGGATTTTAAATATGATAAGTGTGTTTATTATTAGTGAAGATGGTGAATTATACAGAATAAAGATATCTTCGTTCTGGTATAAAATTAAAGACAAGATGTACCTTATTAATCCATCAGGAATGATGAGTGGAAAATTTATGCGTCTTTTCTATATGATAAATAATATAAAAATCGTATTGCAGTCGGTTGCTTCTGATGTAACATATGAGGAGTTCATTTCAATGGGGAGAATGGAGAAAATAAGTGAAATTAGAAATGTTAAGGTAAAGAGAAAAAAAATAAAAATTAATGCATTAATAGAAAATAGAAGGGGTAAAAAGAGAAAAAATCTGGTGATAAAAAGAGTGTTTGAAAAGGATGATATTTTTTGTGAATATCTGGTAAGATATGAATCTTCAGGCATCAACGAAGCTGCAAAGGTGGATTTCAATCAAAAGATAAATGCAGAAAAAATGATTAATATTGATAATTCTCCAATAAAACATTTGAAAAAAATATTAAAATTCACAGTTACATGGACATGTATAATGGCATGGGTTGCCATATTTACAATTAGTGGTGACTTGAATCGTTTAAGCAGGATAAATGCGGGCGAGTATGTCAGAACCGAGGACGATAAAGGTAAAATAGTATACATATCTGCTGATAATTGTGATGAATATTTTTATGAATCGGACTATGGAAATATGTACAGACCGGTTATTGTGGTATACCTTTCGGTTGAGTTTATTTATGTATTAATGAAGGGAATGGATTATATAATTGCGTATAAAAAGGCATAATATATAAGGTGAATAATATAAATATGGAAGTTAAGAACATGACATTTATAAGTCAGAATAAAAGCTTATATAAGTAAAGGTTATGCAAAGCATAAATATTATTGAATTTACTTATAAAAGAGAATGTGCTATATTAACATAGTAAATGGCAGATAAAACTGTCAAATAAAAATGTTAATATGGCACTTTTTTAATAAATGCGAATGAGTGCAGGTGTTAAGGAGGATATCACTATGGTTAGAGCAATTGTTGGAGCTTGTTGGGGCGATGAAGGAAAGGGTAAGATTACAGATATGCTTGCTGAGAATTCTGACATTATTATCAGATTTCAGGGTGGAAGCAATGCAGGTCATACTATAATTAATGATTATGGTAAATTTGCATTACATCTTTTACCGTCAGGTGTATTTTATAATCATACAACATCAATAATTGGAAATGGCGTTGCACTTAATATTCCTTATCTTGTAAAGGAAGTTAATGAGATTGTCAGTAAAGGTGTACCAAAGCCTAAAATACTCGTTTCAAACAGAGCACAGATACTTATGCCTTACCACATTTTATTTGACCAGTATGAAGAAGAAAGATTAGGAAAGAATTCTTTCGGTTCAACTAAGTCAGGTATAGCACCGTTTTATTCAGATAAATACGCAAAAATTGGTTTTCAGGTATCGGAGTTATTTGATGATGAATTGCTTGAGGAAAAAGTAAACAGAGTATGTGAACAGAAAAATATTATCTTGGAGCATATGTATCATAAACCTATAATTGAGCCAAAGGAATTGCTTGCAACATTAAAGGAATATAAGGAAATGATTGAACCTTATGTATGCGATACAGTAACATATCTTCACAATGCAATTAAAGAAGGCAAGAACATTTTATTAGAAGGTCAGTTAGGTTCATTAAAGGATCCTGATTTTGGTATATATCCAATGGTAACTTCATCTTCAACATTAGCTGCTTATGGAGCAATTGGAGCAGGAATACCACCATATGAAATTAAAGATATTGTAACGGTAGTTAAAGCCTATTCAAGTGCCGTTGGAGCAGGAGAATTCGTTAGTGAAATATTTGGTGAAGAAGCAGATGAGTTAAGACGCCGCGGTGGTGATGGCGGTGAATTTGGAGCGACAACAGGACGTCCAAGAAGAATGGGATGGTTTGACTGTGTTGCATCGAGATATGGCTGTAAGATTCAAGGAACCACACAGGCTGCGCTTACTGTAATCGATGTATTAGGTTACTTAGATGAAATCAAAGTATGTGTCGGCTATGAAATTGATGGAAAAGTTACAAAAGATTTTCCTACAACAGTTGAACTTGCAAAAGCAAAACCGGTATATGAGACATTGCCAGGCTGGAAATCAGAGATAAGAGGAATCACAAAATACGAAGATTTGCCTGAAAATTGCAGAAAATATGTTGAATTTATAGAAAAGGAACTTGAAGTACCTGTTAAGATGGTATCAAATGGTCCTGAAAGACATGAGATAATATACAGATAACAAATGTAATGCAGATAATAAAATTGACCTTTAATGTTAATATATTCAGAATGGAGAATTTGAAATGGACAGAGCAAAATATTTTGACCATACCATTTTAAAACCGGATGCTGATTTAACACAGGTGAACGAAGTTGTAACGGAGGCAGTCCGCTTTGGATTAGCCTCTGTTTGTGTTAACCAGTATCGTACAAAAATGGTATCAGATTTACTTAGAGGAACCGGTGTAAAAACTTGTACAGTTGTAGGCTTTCCCTTAGGAGCAGTAAGCAGTGAAGTGAAAGCATTTGAAACATCTAAGGCAGTTGAAGATGGAGCAGATGAAATAGATATGGTAATAAATATTGGAGCCTTGAAAGATAAAGATTATGATTATGTACTTTCAGATATAAAATCAGTAAGAAAAGAATGCATGGGTAAAATTCTTAAAGTAATTATAGAAACGTGTCTTTTAACAGATGAAGAGAAAGTAAAGGCATGTGAACTTGCGAAAATAGCTGAAGCGGATTTTGTAAAGACTTCCACGGGATTTAGTACAGGAGGTGCTAAAGAAGAGGATGTCAGATTAATGAAAGAGACAGTCGGCGAAAACATGAAAGTAAAGGCATCAGGCGGAATAAGAGATATGAAAACCGCGAATGCAATGATTGAAGCAGGTGCTTCGAGACTTGGAACAAGTAAATTATTAGTATGATTTGTAATCATTAATAATAATGTGAAAATATAAAAATGGAGTTTTTATTTTATGGCAAACCATAAAATAAAGACCCCATTTATTTTATTTATCATGTTTTTTATGAATATTCTGATTTGACTCATCATTTGGATTATAACTGCGGAACACTTTAGCAATCCAGATAATAAGATAAATCATAATTGGTATAAAGAATGTGGCAAATAATGATGCATTGAAAAATTTGTGAGTATAGGAGTTGTTCATTAGTGATAGAACAAGAGTGATAACGTAAAGCAAAAGAATTAAGGCAACTGCAAGTATTGCCAGTATTTGTTTGAATTTTTTGAATTTATTATCCATAAATGATTGTACCTTTCAAGTTTAATTATCAATAAACATTAATAACTATTATAAGTTATTATTAGTATAATTACAAGAAAAGTTTACGTTCGACACTACTCGACACAAGACGACTAAAAAGTGCCTGACAGTATACGACAAGAAAAGCGAATAGATGACAATTAGTCTTGAATGAAATATTATGGAATGTTATAATGTATTTGTAATATAAATTTTAAGATAGCAGGGAAGGTTATGAAAGAAGAATATTTAGAATATGAAATTAATGATGTGAAAAGATTGTCCTTATTAGGTGAGAATTCAGAGAAGGTTCTTGAGAATATAATTGAGAATCTTACGGTAGCTATATGTCTTTTTCGCATTGTGGATAATCAAAGAATAGAGGCATTATACCTTAGTGATGAGTATTTTCATATAATTGGATTTAGCAAAGAAGATTACGCAGAAAATGTGTATAATGTAACAACAACAATTTCTAAAAAAGACGTTGACAGAATTTTAGAAAAGGCAAGAGAGTCAATTATAAATCATAAGGAATTTGATGATATCTGCCGGAGGGTTAAGTGTGATAAGAGTATTGCATGGTTCAGAATTAAAGGATTTCCAATTGAATATACAGATGAGAAATGGCCGGTCTTTTTAGCAAGTATTAATGAAGTTACTGGTGAAATGAAAGAATTTGAAAATCTTAAAGAATTAAAGAAAATAAAGGATGAATTAGAAATTGAAAGACAGAGATACAGGATTTTAGAGGAAACTGTAGAAGCATTACTTTTTGAGTATATTCCGAGTGAGGATATTATGATATTTTCATATAATTTTCCTGGAAATCATGAACGAAAAATAATTAATAATTATTTAGAAATATTTGAAAAAAATCCATTAGTGCATAAGATGCATATTAAAATGTTTAAAGAAACTTTGCTGCATGCCTGTAAGGTTTGTACAAAGGATAAGATAGAATATCTCAGTGAAGTATCAGGAAGAGGATACCAATGGCACAGAACATACTATTCAAGTGTTACGGATAAATCAGGCAGAATAATCAGTGTAATGGGCAGAATATATAACATTAATGATGAGATAATCGAGAATAGTAAAAGGAACGGTTCACTTGTTGTAGACAGTCTTACAGGGGCATATATAAGAGAAGAAGGTTATGCAAGAATAGATAAATTTCTAAAAGAAAATCATAATATAGAATCATATTTAGTTATGGTTGATATGGATAATTTTAAGATGATAAATGATAATTTCGGACATAGGACAGGGGACCTTGTCTTAAAAAAATTAACTCAGAAGGTAATAGAACTGCTTGATAAAAACGGAATTATCATTAGATTTGGCGGAGATGAATTTATAATATTTGCACATGATATTACGAGCGGGGAACTTTATCTTAGAATTGAAACATTGAGAAAATATGCAGATGACATACTAGAAGATGGCAAGGTAAGTGCTGAATTCAGTGTGGGAATTACTTCGTGTGGTAATAAAACATTAACAGAGATGTTTGATGATGCAGATAAAAGAATGTACAGCGAGAAGAATCAAAAAAAACAGACAGTCAAATAATGACTGCCTGTTAAAAGGGGAGGATAAGTATTTTGTATTATGCTTTAGTAATACAATAATAGTATTTCCGGAAATGAAAATATTATTCAAAGTAAATGATTATTAAAATAAATAATTATTTAAAGTAAATAACAATTCAAAGTATTAAATTAAACACAGATTTTAAAGTGCAAAACTCTAAGGTTGAAAAAAGACAGCAGTTGCGATATAATATTGCTTTGTAAGAATTTATACGATAAATTGTGGCAGAACAATTTATGTTAAAATGGAGGTTAAAATGGAAGAACAAAAAGAACTTACTTTGTTAGAGACTTGGAGAGGAATTGCTTATTCAGCACAGGCAACTAAGCAGGAAAGCGATAGATTTTGGGCGAATTATTTCGTATTGGAAAAAGGTATTTATGAAAAGATTCTTGCCAATCCTGATGAAGTAGTTATGGGAACAGTTAAAGAATTAGCTGAAAAGTATGAAGTTGAATTACTTATTATGGTAGGTTTCCTAGATGGCATTAATGAAAGTCTTAAAGAAGAGAATCCGATTGAAACAATGACAGAAGATACTGTTGTTAATCTTGGCTATGATAGAGAATTATTATATAAGAATATGGTTGAAGCTAAGGCTGAATGGTTATATACACTTGAAGTGTGGAATGAACTCCTTTCAGAAGACAGAAGAAAAGAGTTATATAAAGAACAGAAGATTTCACATACTGTAGTAAAAGAGAAAAAAGTAGGCAGAAATGATTTATGTCCTTGCGGGTCAGGTAAGAAATATAAATTCTGTTGTGGAAAATAGTATTTAGCAGTTTTAAATAGAAAAGTGTAAATATATATTCTTGAATTGACAGGATATATATTTACACTTTTTTGATTTTCTTTAATGCAAGTTTTCTGTTGTCTTTAGAATATCCAAGAATTATGTTTGGATAATTATCCTTCAGATATTGAATGACAGTGTCAATATCTTCTTTGGTATTACGCGAAGAATAGATATAAATGTGGTGCCTGCATAACAGATGAAGAGTATATGTGAGTTTTATTTTAAACCAGAGAAAATGATGCCATGTGCTGTGTTCATATGCCCAGACAATTTTACTGATTGGTACAATTTCAATATTAAAAAGGCTTGTTGCCACAATGTGATTTTCTGTTAAAGTAATATTACCTGATTTCAGGATTACACGGGAGGTTAATTCATAATCAACATGGGCAATAGAATGCTGACCGTGTGAAAGTCTGTTGAAATAAAGGCATGATGGATAGAGAGATGGAACTATTATATAAATAATATTAGTAATAATAAAACTTATAAGAATAAGAGCCATTGTACCAAGACAGATTGCGAGGTAGAAAAATATATCCATATGATAAGAGGTTTCATCTATAATAACATTTGAAGCAACCTTATTAAGTCCCTCTTCAGTCCAACCCAAATCATCTGCAAGTTCTCTGATCATTTTTTTAGACAAAGAATCCGAAGGAATAATTCTTGCATTAATAGAATAGTCGTCTAGAACTTCAGGAAGAGGATTTTTAGAAGAATTTTTCACAAGAATAAATGTGCAGCTATTATTGACAAGACAATAATAATATGAACCATATACTTTTCCGCGCTTAATACAGTCGTATCCGGTATATTTTGCATTATTAAGAGTAACTTCTATATACTCAACATCAGAATCGTATACTGTGGAAGCTGAAGTGGCATAAGATATGTAAGTAGGGTAAAAAATATCAGAAAAAGGAATATTTACAGCAATGACAATAATTATAATAATGGCAGTAAGAGATATTGCTGCACTTAAAAAACATATTTTTTTAATATATCTGTAAATAAAATTCTTTTTCAACGTAAATCCCTCGGCTTTCAAAAAATTAACTATTAAGATTATACGTTACCCCTGTATAATAATCAAGGTTGCTTTTATTAAAAAAATGGGTTATATTTTTAAGGAAACAAAGATTGAGGTGAAATATAATGGAGGCATATTCAAATTTTGCAAAAGTTTACGATATATTTATGGACAACATTCCATATGAAGAATGGGGAAAATATCTGACAGGACTTCTGAGGGAATATAGTATTAATGATGGTATTGTACTTGATTTGGGCTGTGGAACGGGAAATCTTACGGAAATTCTTGCTCACAACGGATACGATATGATTGGAGTAGACAATTCTGAAGAAATGCTTAACATTGCTTTGGAAAAAAGGGAGCAGTCAGGTAATGACATACTTTATCTTAATCAGGATATGAGAGAATTTGAATTATATGGAACCGTGAGGGCAGTTGTAAGCATTTGCGACTCTGTTAATTATATATTAGAAGAAGACGATTTATTAGAAGTATTTAAGTTAGTTAACAATTATCTTGATATTAATGGTGTATTTATATTCGATTTGAATACAATTCATAAATATGAAATGATAGGTGATGAGGTAATAGCCGAAAATCGTGATGAAGGAAGTTTTATCTGGGAAAATTCATTCTATACTGAAGAAAATATTAATGAATATAATTTGACTTTATTTATAAAAGATGAGGATGGCAAATATGATAAATACGAAGAGAATCATTTGCAAAGGGCATATACTACCGATGAAATAAAAACACTGATTAATAAAGCCGGAATGGAATTCGTAGCGGCATATGATGCATTTACAAAAGAACCGGTAAAGGAAGACAGCGAAAGAATATATGTAATAGCCAGAGAACATGGTAAGTCAATTTGAATCTGAAGTAAAAAACATATGCATGGAGGTAAGAGCGAAAAATGGAAGATTATATAGTAAGAGCAATAGCAGCAGACAGCCAGATAAGAGCGTTTGCAATAACATCAAGAGAAATGGCAGAGTTTGCAAGAAATACACATAATACAAGTCCTGTAGCAACAGCAGCACTTGGAAGACTTCTTGCCGGAGCGGCGATGATGGGCTGCATGATGAAGGGTGAGAAAGATATACTGACAGTTATGATGAAAGGTGACGGTCCTATTGGAGGTCTTACGGTAACCGCTGATTCAAAAGGATTTGTCAAAGGGTATCCGGGTAATCCCAATGTAGTAATTCCACCAAATTATCTTGGCAAATTAGACGTTGGAGGTGCTATCGGATACGGTACGCTTACGGTTATAAAAGATTTGGGTATGAAAGAACCCTATGTAAGCCAGGTGGCACTGACTACCAGTGAAGTAGCAGAAGATTTGACATATTATTTTGCCTCTTCTGAACAGGTACCATCAGCAGTGGCATTAGGTGTTCTTATTGAGAAGAATAATACAGTTAAGCAGGCGGGTGGTTTTATTATCCAATTAATGCCATTTGCAGATGAAAAAATTGTATCTGTACTTGAAGAAAAGATATCTAAGATTACTTCCATAACCACATTACTCGAACAGGGAATGACACCGGAGGATATACTAAATGAAGTGTTAGGAGAATTCGGAGTTGAAATTCTTGATAAAATTCCGACCGGATTTAAATGTGACTGTTCAAAGGAAAGAGTTAAAAAAGTGCTAATAAGCCTTGGTCGAAAGGAACTTGAAGAGATGATAAATGATGGAAAAGATATAGAGTTGAATTGTCATTTCTGCAATCATAACTATAATTTTTCGGTAGAAGAACTGAAAGAATTAATTA
>CAZQRO010000004.1:17278-48606 GCA_964595785.1 uncultured Eubacterium sp. | reverse complement strand
GGATTCTATTTTTGATGTAGATACAATATTTGATTTGAGAAGCAATGTTTGCAAACTTGCAAATGTTGAGTATCAAAAAGATTACAAAACTGATGTTTCAATTAGAATTATAACAGACCATATTCGTTCGGCAACATTTATGATTTCCGATGGTATTATGCCTTCAAATGAAGGAAGAGGTTATGTATTAAGAAGATTAATCAGAAGAGCAGCACGTCATGGAAGATTACTCGGTATAGAAGGAAAATTCTTATCTAAATTAAGTGAAACTGTTATTGCGGGTTCTAAAGACGGATACCCTGAATTATATGAGAAAAGAGATATGATTTTCAAAGTTCTTACTGAAGAAGAGAATAAATTCAATAAGACAATAGATCAGGGTCTTAATATTTTATCTGATATGCAAAAAGAAATGGAAGCCGATAATTCTAAGGAGTTATCAGGTGAAAATGCATTTAAGCTATATGATACTTATGGATTTCCACTCGATTTAACTACAGAGATTCTTGAAGAAAAAGGATTTTCCGTAGATGAAAAAGGGTTCAATTCTGCAATGCAGAAACAAAAAGAAACTGCAAGAAATTCAAGAGCAAAGACAAATTATATGGGGGCTGACACTACTGTGTATGAATCGATTGACCCTTCTGTTACCTCTGTATTTGTTGGCTATGATAATTTAATATATGATTCAAAGATTAGTGTGTTGACTACTGAAAAAGAATTAACAGAAGCATTAGCAGATGGTGACTGTGGTACAATAATTGTAGATGAAACACCATTTTATGCAACAATGGGTGGTCAGGAAGCTGATAAGGGCATTATTGTAACAAATGATTCGGAATTTGTTGTGGAAGATACAGTTAAATTACTTGGTGGTAAAGTAGGTCATGTAGGAAAAGTTACTAAAGGTATGTTCAAGGTCGGAGATATTGTTACTCTTAAAGTTGATGAAGAAATTAGAAATGCAACTGCTAAAAATCATAGTGCAACACATATTCTTCAAAAGGCACTCAGAATAGTGCTTGGTAATCATGTGGAACAGGCTGGTTCTCTTGTTAATGCCAATCATTTGAGATTTGACTTTACACATTTTCAGGCGCTTACAACCAAAGAAATAGAAGCAGTTGAAAAGATTGTTAATGAGAAAATCGCAGAACAGCTGCCTGTTGAAACAAAGATAATGACTATTGAAGAAGCAAAGAAAACAGGTGCAATGGCATTATTTGGTGAAAAATATGGCGAAAAAGTACGTGTGGTTAATATGAGTGAGTTTTCAAAAGAATTCTGCGCTGGTACACACGTAAAGAATACAGGAAGCATTACGCTATTCAAAATTGTATCTGAAAGCGGTGTAGCAGCAGGAGTAAGAAGAATTGAAGCACTTACCGGAACAGCAGTATCAGATTATTATTCTGATATTGAAAAGATGTTAAATATTGCTTCTAAAACTGCTAAAACTGAACCAACTAAGTTAAATGCAAAGATTGAAAGTTTATTTGAAGAAATCAAAGCATTACAAAGTGAAAATGAAAGTCTTAAGAGTAAATTGGCAAATAATTCACTTGGTGATGTAATGAATGATATTGAAGAAATTAACGGATTCAGAGTTCTTGCTGTTGAGATTGAAGGGACAGATATGAATGGACTTCGTAATCTCGGTGACAGCCTTAAAGAAAAATTAGAAAATGCGGTTATTGTACTTGCATCAGCTCAGGGAACTGACAAAGTTAATCTTATTGTTATGGCAACTGATGATGCAGTTAAGAACGGTGCACATGCAGGAAATATCATTAAAACAATTGCCCCGTTAGTTGGCGGCGGTGGTGGCGGTCGTCCTAATATGGCTCAGGCAGGCGGTAAAAATCCGTCAGGTATCAAGAATGCTCTTGCGAAAGTTAAAGAGTGTTTATAATAAATAATAATTGTTTTAGCAAATCATACGAAGATTAAATTCTATTATTATTATATAGAATTTAAAAAAATGTTGACGTATGGAAAATTTATGCTATAATATCTCTAGTGCAATAAAAATACCCAAACAGTTGTATTATGCACAATTACACAACTGGAGGGAGGTTAGGTGTGAGACTATGTCAAATGTAATCGTTAAAGAAAACGAATCTTTAGATAGTGCCTTACGCAGATTCAAAAGAAACTGTGCAAAGGCTGGTATTCAGCAGGAAATTCGTAAAAGAGAGCATTACGAGAAACCAAGCGTAAAGCGTAAGAAGAAATCTGAAGCTGCTAGAAAACGTAAATATAACTAATTGTTTAATATACCTATAGTTTGACTATAGGTATATTTTTTTTGAAAAAATCATATAAATAAGAAGAAAATGTCATGGTAAATTAAGGATAACTGATAAAAAAGGATTATTATTCTATATTATAAAATACAAAAAGCATATATGTTTTATTATCTGTATGGTGTTCTTCTTCATACTTGCTAAAATAATAACATTATACATATGGAATATATCATTTGATGGGAATTATTCTTATACAGATGTTGAATTGATGAAATTTTTAAACAAACATAATATTGAAAACGGCGTTTTGAAAACGAAAATTGACTGTGAGAACATTGAATATATTTTACGAACAAATTATGATGACATAACATAGGTTTCTGCTGAAATTAAAGGTACACAGATAATAGTCCATATCAAAGAAAATTTTGATTCGCATATTGCCAAAGCAGAAGACAAACCATATAATATAATAAGTAATGTTGATGGAAAAATCGAAAGTATAATTACAAGAAGCGGAAGTCCTAAGGTTAAAGCAGGTGATGATATTCAAAAAGGACAGTTATTAATCAGTGGAGTTTTAGAAATATATAACGATAATGGTGAAATTGGCAGTTACAGACTTGTTAATTCTGATTCTGACATATATGCAAGGGTATATGTTGCATATAATTCTGAATTTGACTTAAAATATAAAGAAAAGAAATATTCCGGTAAAAAAAATAATATTATTCAATTAGATATACTTGGAAAATCTATTTACTTAAGTGGATTTCAAAAGAAGTTCAAGGATTATAATATTGTAAAAGATTATCACCAGTTATCTGTTACTGACAATTTTTTCCTTCCGATAGGTTATTCCACAATAAAAATAAAGGAATACCAAAATATTGATAAAATATATAGCGAAGAACAGGCAAATGCACTTGCATCTGAAAAAATTAATCTTTTTATTAATAAATTAAACGAAAAAGGTATTCAAATTATAGAAAATAATGTTACAATATCTTTAGAAAATGAAAAATGCATATCTACTGGAAATTTTCTTGTTGTTGAAAAAATTGGTGAAATTCAATATATTGATGAAACAATGCTTCCACAAGTCTCAAAAGAAGATACAGAGGGAGAATCTGCCAGCTAAGACTAATTTAATGAGACAGAAAGGATTAAAACATATGAGTGTAATTGAAAATATAATGGATATTCCGGCACAATATACCAGCGAGATTTTCGGTCAATTTGATAGTAATATAAAGAAAATTGAAAAAACTCTTCATCTTACCATTATTGCAAGAGATTCCGAACTTAAGATAATTGGCGGCGAAAATAACGTGCTGCGTGCTAAGAAAATAATTGAGAGTTTATGTGATTCAGCAAAGAAAGGAAATCCCATTAATGAACAGGTAGTAAATTATGCTATCTCTCTGGCATTTGATAATAAAACGGAGACATTGGCAGAATTAGATGAAGACATAATATGCCGAACGCTTTCCGGTAAACCTATTAAACCAAAAACACATGGTCAAAAGAAATATATTGATATGATTAGAAAGAAAATGATAACATTTGGAATAGGTCCTGCCGGAACAGGAAAAACATATCTTGCTATGGCTATGGCAATTACGGCATTTAAAAATAACGAAGTAGGAAGAATAATTCTTACACGCCCTGCCATTGAAGCAGGAGAAAATCTTGGCTTTTTACCGGGAGATTTACAAAGTAAGGTAGATCCATATTTACGGCCTTTGTATGACGCGCTTTATCAGATAATGGGAGCAGAATCATATCTTCATAATAGTGAAAAAGGACTTATTGAGGTAGCACCTTTGGCATATATGAGAGGAAGAACGTTAGATAATGCATTCATTATTCTGGATGAAGCACAGAATACAACACCTGCCCAGATGAAAATGTTTTTAACGCGAATTGGTTTTGGTTCAAAAGTTGTTGTTACGGGAGATTTGACACAAAAAGATCTTAAACCGGGAATTGCAAGCGGTTTAGACACTGCCATAAGAGTATTATCAAAGGTTGAGGATATCTCCTTTATAAAACTTACAAACGAAGATGTTGTAAGGCATCCTCTTGTACAGAAAATAGTTAAGGCATATGAGGAATATGAAAATAGTCAGGCAAAGAAGAAAATTAACACAAATAGAAGTAAAGGAAGATTTTAATGCAATTTATTAATAAACATAAGAACGAACTACTTAAATTGGTTTTATTTATTATTTTTACGGTTTCAGTTTTTCTGATTACAAAATACAAACTACATGATACTATTTTATGGCCATATGAAAAAACCACCAGACTTATAATTATAATGTTTTCATTTGTATTTTTTGAATACAGTATTTATTATGTGATTAACAAAAGTGACAGCTTTCTGGAATTGTTGTACAAGCTGTTTCCGGCATTATTAATAGCAATGGCATTTTTATTTATACCGGGCGATAAGTTTAGATTTGTTCCATTCCTGCTTCCGCTCATAATGATACTGATGTCTTATAAAATACTTAATGCATTAATGTTTCAGACATTTTTGATGACACTGTATTATTTTACGGGATACATGGAGATAGAAATTATTATTTTCTATTTGTGCTATTTCATTCTGGTGTTCTTTTTGGCAGAGCATTCGGATTCTCATAATAAATTTATTTTATCATGTATATTATCAGTAACCACATATCTTATCATAAGTTTGGATTATCAATATATGATGTATGAAAAAATCAGGATTTCAACGACTTTTATAGGATTAATTCCTCTGTTAGTTTCTATACTTCCATTATATTTTAAATTCATTCTTATGGAGTTAAATAGTGTGTATGTAAGTAAACGTCTGAAAACTATTTGCGATGACGAAAATGAAATGCTGTTAAGTCTGATGGATTCTAACGAAAATGCTTACTTCCATTCGTTAAGAGTTGCAGATGTATCAATTCGTGTTGCAAAAGCAGTTGGTGCAGATGTGCAATTAGTGAATGCTGGTGCAAGATTTCATGAAATCGGTAAATTGAAAAGCAATAATTATGTAGCGGCAGGTATTGAAATTATGCATGAGAATAAGTTTCCATATGAAGTAATTAAAATTGTTAAAGAACACAATAGTAAGACCAATCGTCCACAAAGTATAGAATCAGCCATTGTTATGCTTACAGATTCAATAGAAACAACAATTAATACAATAATTGAAACAAAGGGTAATAATTTTAATAAGCGGAAAATAGTTGAAAATATTATTGATATTCGTTTTGATTCAGGTATGCTTGATGATTCTGTTAAAGATATTAATTTATATAAGAAACTTAGAAAGTCTTTTATTTCCATATATTATTAGATGAAAGGAAAATGTACATGAGCATTTATATTGAAAAAGAAACGGATATACAATTAGACTTTTATTATGAAGAATTAATTAAAAAAGTAGTTGACTATACATCAGACTATGTTAAATGTCCATATGAAGTTGAGGTTAATGTGGTTTTGACGGATAATGACAGAATTCATCAGGTGAATAAAGAATTTCGTGAAATTGACAGAGCAACGGATGTATTATCATTTCCTATGTTAGAATATCCTGCTCCGGCAGATTTCAGCGAATTAGAGTCAGAGGAAATGTGTGATGCTTTTGATTTAGAAACAGGTGAATTGCTTTTAGGGGATATAATGATATCTCTTGAAAAAGTAGAATCACAAGCTATAGAATATGGACATTCTAATACTAGAGAGTTAGGATTTTTAATAGCCCACAGTATGTTACATCTTTTTGGATATGACCATATGGAAGAAGAAGAACAGAAAATAATGGAAGCAAAACAAACGGAAATAATGAATAATTTACAAATTTATCGTTAATTAGTGATAAAGCATTTAGTGTACAAATTTCTGCCTGCATATTTAAGTTAGCAGGTTATGAGAAAGGCAGGGTTATTACTATGGAAAATGAGGTTCTGATTTCTTATGCAAAAAAGGCTATGGGCAATGCTTATGCACCTTATTCAGGTTTTAGTGTCGGGGCTGCATTACTAACATCTGATGGTGAGATTTTTACCGGCTGTAATGTTGAAAATGCCTCTTTTGGTGCAACTATCTGCGCCGAACGATGTGCTGTGTTAAAAGCTATTTCAGAAGGATATACCTCTTTTGAAAAGATTGCAATTGTATCTTCTTCAGGTGCATTTACATATCCGTGTGGAATATGCAGACAATTTCTCTCCGAATTTATGGAGGAGGGAATAGTGGTATTAACTGATGCTGAAGATAATATAAAGGAATACAGTCTTGAATCCTTAATACCATTTGCTTTTAATCTGACTAAAGAATATAATTAAATGAATAAAATCTAAAAAAATGTAAACAATATATGTAAAACTTCTTATTTATGAAAGGAAAATTATGCATATTTCGTTAAAACGCATATCATATATTGTTTATTTTATTGCATTGGCATCTGTATTTTCGTTAATATATTATGGTGGATATTATTATGCTGTTAATTATATGAAATCAGATAATCTTGTTACAAAAGAAGAAGTGGTAAATAATAATCCGGGTGTTAAAAGTGATGATGAAACACTGTTAAACGTACAATTAATTTCATTTTCTCCGGACTCTGTTGTTATAAGAAAGACGATATGTAATCCGACTAACATTTACAGTTATTTCGTGATAAGTGAAAATAATATTATTAAAATATATAATGCAGGCAAAGATTCATTATTTATTGATACAGGCATTGACATTAGTAATTTTGAAGAAGAATATATAGAAGAATTAAATGATGGTTTCTATGTGGAAACGATTCATGATTTATACAATTATCTTGAAAGTATTACCAGTTAATTCGAAACTGTTTTAGGCAGTTAAACTTTTTTGAATAAATCACACTGAAAGGACAATGTAATAAACTATGAGCAGAGTAATTGTAATTGGTGGCGGCGCCTCCGGATTATTTGCGGCGATAAATGCAGCAAGATCAGGAAATGTAGTTACAATTTTAGAAGCTAATGATAAAATGGGCAGAAAAATTTTATCAACAGGGAATGGAAAATGTAATTTAAGCAATACCAATGACTTGAGTGGAAAATATCACTGCAATAATGAAGTTTTTCTGAAAAAAATATTTGAACAGTTTTCAAATAAAGATATAATAGATGAATTTAATAAAATGGGTCTGTTAATCAGGTATAAAAATAATTATCTGTATCCTGCGTCAATGCAGGCTTCATCGGTTGTTGATTTGCTTATAAGTTATTGCAGGCTGCTAAAGGTTAAATTTGTTAACAATACAATTGCATACAATATAGATATGTTAGAAGATGAAACTTTTAATATTCTAACATATAGTACCAAAGATAAAAATCTTCTTAATTCTATTACATATTTATGCGATATTATAATAATTTCAACAGGAACAAAGGCGGGATTAAAGGATTCTTTTTGTGAAAATCTTAGAGATTTTTTGGCTTTAAAAGGGCATACATTTGAAGAATATAAACCGTCTCTGTGCAGTCTGTATGTTTCGAAGACAGATAAAGTTATAAATGGATTTTTTAAAAATGCAAATGGAGTAAGATGTAATATAACAGCAAGACTTTTTGTAAACGAAAAAGAAACAAACTCTTCAAAGGGAGAACTTCAGATTACGGATTACGGTCTGTCGGGTATAGTTATTTTTCAATTGAGCAGCAGCGTTTCGAGGGCATTAGAAAGCAATAAAAAAACAGATGTGGTTATCGATTTTCTTCCCGATAGTGATATTGATGAGATTACTTCAGTTATAAAATCCCAGGATTATTATGAGAAAAAATCTTTATCAGACATTTTTAATGGGTTATTAAACAATAAACTTTCAATGGAACTTATCAATCTGTATTCATCTGACCAAAAAGAGGAGATAAAATCATATTCTAAAAATCTGTCAAAGGACGATTTGACAGATTTAATCAGTTTCATTAAAAATATTAAATTTAATATTTGCAAGACAAATGATTATCTGCATTCCCAAATTTGCTGTGGTGGAATCAATACTGATGAAATCAATCCCGATACTATGGAATCAAAATTAATAAAAAACTTGCATTTTACCGGAGAATGCATTAATGTTGACGGAGAGTGCGGCGGATATAACTTACAATGGGCATGGTCAACAGGATTTATTGCAGGAAGTAAATGTCGAAAGTAATGTAGCAGGCAAGTGCAGGAATACAGGAGAACATCTCCGGTATGGAGGAAAACATGATTAGAATATCACAAATAAAACTTCCGATAAAACATACATCGGAAGAATTGAAAAATGCCATTATAAAAAGCCTAAAGTTAAATTCTAATGACATTACATACAAAATCATTAAGCAATCTATTGATGCGAGAAAAAGTGAAATTAAATATATATATACAGTTGAAGTGGAGTTAGAGAATGAAAAGAAAATCATTGCAAAGGTTAACAATAATAATATTACGTTAACCAAGTCTGAGAAGTATGAATTTGTTTCTCATGGAAACACAAAACTATCACATAATCCTGTTATAGTAGGATGCGGACCGGCAGGTTTATTTTGTGCTTATATGTTGTCTATTCAGGGATATGCTCCTATTGTTTTAGAACGTGGAGAGGAAGTTGATGACAGAAAAGTAACAGTTGAACATTTTTTTGATACCGGCGAATTAAACACGGAGTCAAATGTCCAGTTTGGTGAAGGTGGGGCCGGTACATTTTCAGATGGTAAACTTAATACTATGGTAAAAGATAAGTTTCATAGAAATGATTTTGTTTTAGATACATTTGTGAAATTTGGTGCTGATGAAAAAATAAATTATATTAATAAGCCCCATATTGGTACAGATATTTTATCAGATGTAGTTAAAAACATACGTAATGAAGCTATAAAACATGGCGCAAGTTTTATGTTTAATACTAAATTTGTAAAATGCCATTATAATAATGATAAACTGACTTCAATAGATATAGAAACAAAAGACGGTATTGACACAATTCCGTGTGAAGTAATTGTTATTGCAACCGGACACAGTTCAAGAGATACTTTTAAAATGCTGTATGATTCTAAACTTATAATGGAACCAAAATCATTTGCAATCGGTGTAAGAATCGAACATCCACAAGAACAGATTAATGAATCCCAATATGGACGTTATAAAAACGAGATGCCTGCTGCTGATTATAAACTTGCTGCAAATCTTGAAAGCGGGCGTGGTGTGTATTCATTTTGTATGTGTCCGGGAGGCTATGTTGTAAATTCCTCCTCGGAACTAAAATCAACTGCCGTAAACGGAATGAGTTACAGTGGACGTGATGGTAAAAATGCAAACAGTGCCATGATTGTAACTATTACACCCGATGATTTTCCTGTAAAGAATGCTCTTGGAGGTATCGAATACCAGAGAAAACTAGAAAAAGCCGCATACATTGAAGGAAAAAGCAATATTCCGGTTCAAACTTATTCTGATTTTAAAACCAATGTTAAAAGTAAGATATTAGGTGAAGTAGAACCTCAGATGAAAGGTAAATATGAACTTTCTAATCTCAGAAATATTTTTCCGGAGTATATATGTTCCTCGCTCATTGAAGGCATAGATTGTTTTTCAAATAAAATCAAAAATTATAATCGTCCTGATGCAATTTTATCAGGCGTTGAAAGCAGAACATCTTCGCCGCTTAGAATTGTAAGAGATGAAAATTTTGAGAGTAATATAAAGGGAATTTATCCATGCGGTGAAGGAGCAGGATATGCAGGAGGAATCACATCGGCTGCTATGGACGGCATAAAAGTATCAGAAGCAATAACTAAGAAATATGCGTCGTTGACAGATTAACAACTTTTGTATACAATACTACATTATGAACAATTGTTACAAACCTGAGCAGTAGTATTATGAAAATATATTTTCTTATACAGATTAGGAGAAAAATAATGGAAATGCTAGATAATTACAGAGAAACTTTAAAAAACAAAAAAAGAATAGTAGTGAAAATAGGTTCATCTTCACTGACACATTCAGAAACCAATGGAATTGATTTATATAAATTAGAAAAATTAGTCAGAATTCTGACGGATATTAAGAATCAGGGAAAAGATGTTATACTTGTATCTTCAGGTGCAATTGCCGTTGGTAAGGAATCAACGGGTCTATCCGGTAAAACACTTACACTTGCTGAAAAACAGGCATGTGCTGCTGTAGGACAGGCACAATTAATGATGATGTATCAGAAACTGTTTGCTGAATATAATCAGAAAACCGCACAGATACTTATGACAAAATATACAATGCTTGATGATTTAAGCAGATACAACGCTAGAAATACTTTTGAAGAATTATTGAAAATAGGAGTTATTCCCGTTGTAAATGAAAATGATACAGTTTCAACTTATGAAATTGTATTTGGTGATAACGACAGGTTATCCGCACTTGTTACTGCGCTTACTAGTGCAGATCTGCTTGTTCTTTTATCAGATATTGATGGTATGTTTACGGACGATCCTAATGTCAACAAGGATGCCAAATTTATCCCTGTTGTAACAAATTTAGACAGTAAAATGTTCTCAATGGGAAAAGATACATCAGGAAGTGATGTGGGTACAGGTGGAATGAGTGCAAAGTTATCAGCTGCTAAGATTGCTACAGAATCAGGAGCAGACATGGTTATCGCCAACGGAGAAAATGTTGCTGTAATTGAACAGATAATTTCAGGTAGAAATGTTGGTACATTATTTACGGAACACAAAAACGAAAATTTTAAAATAATTGATTTTGTATCTGAATAGAATAAAGGAATTAAATTTATGGAAATAAAAATATTACAGAATACCGACTGGCGTTTTGGAAATTATCTTAATGATAATTATGTATTAGAGACAACGGAATATGATAGTTCTTTTGAATTTATCAAAGGTATAAAATACTTTTTGCTTGATTTAGAGTCAAATGAACGAATAGAGGTTTTACCAAATATTGAAAAATATAACATTGGTGAGATTATTAATGTTTCTTTAAATTCAAAATATTTATACTTTATTAATCTTATAAAAGAAGATGATTATAGTAAAATATGTGTGTTAAGATATAATATTTTTAACAAAGAAACTGAAATAGTATATTCTTTTGATGATAATTTAGAAGGTCTGAACGAAACAAGAAGACTGAGATTATTTGTTATAAATGATTTATATTTAATATTTCAGAATGAATTTCTCATATTAAATGATTCCAAAACATATTCAGGATTCTTTAAGTTTAATCAGAAACTTTATAATCTTAAGGACAATACTGAATATGTAATTATGGATGAAAATATTAATTCTAATGGAATAACGGATATTATTCCTGTCTCCGAAAATCAATGTGTAATTAAAACAGGATTTTCATTATTAGAGGACAGCAGATATAATATGTTAAAGAAAGAGGAATGCAGTCTTGAATCAATAAGTTTTGTTAATATTGCTCAAATGATTTCTGACCTTGTAATTATGCAGAATACAATTACATTAGAAACAATAGACCAGACATTTTATAATAAAACTATTGCATATGTTAAAAAATACGGTGATTATATTATATATTCATGTGTTAATAACGAGACAAAGGAAGAAGAGGTTAAATTCTATAATATTGTAACAAACGAAACAAGAACATGTATTAACCAGAATGTTGTACGTGTTTCAAATCTGGCTAAATCCTTTATTCTAAATAATGAACCGTATATATGTATTGTTAAAGATAAAGAAATCTCTTTTCTAAATCTCACTACTAATAAAATAGAGCGAAAATATAATAAAGGATTGAAATTATGTAAAATATTTAACAATATGCTTATCTTCATGGGCATAAACAACTCGGTTTTCTCTAAGAAGAAAAAAACATATTTTGATATTATAAGTTTTCCGCAAAGTAAACTGCTCCTTCATGAACAGAGTGAATATGTGGATAGCCTTGTTGCTAATAATGAAATAATATATGTAATTGTAAAATAATAGTTGTTGATTAATCCGGCAGGGAGGCAGACATGGAACAGACTAAGATAGATAGAATTAATGAATTGGCACGTTTGTCAAAAACAAGAGAACTTACACTAGAAGAAAAAGAAGAACAAAAGAAACTTCGTACAGAGTATATAAATCTTGTTCATAATAACTTAAGAGGCCAACTGCAAAATATAAAAATAGTTGAAAAAGACGGCTCAATAACATCTTTAGAGAAAAAAGAGTAAAAAATTGCAGATTAGAAATTGCAAAAGCGAGTTTCTAATCGCAGGCATTCGCAAAAAACGCTTCGGCATGGTGGAAGAAATGAATAAAAATGAACTCAGAAAAGAAATGTCTGTTAAACGGGATAATCTGACCAGACAACAAATATACGAAAAAAGCAAATGTATTTTTAATAATCTGATTAACAGTGAATTACTTACAAATGTTTACAAAGTATTTTCATTTGTAAGCTATAAAAGTGAATGTGATACATCATTTATTATTGATTACTGTCTTAAGAAACATATGGGATTATCCGTTCCACGGGTAAATAATGATGAAATGGATTTTTATTCCATTACAGGTTTGCAGGAACTTAAAAAAGGTTCTTATGGAATTTTAGAACCTATTGGTAATAATAAAACATTTCCTGTATCATCAGATGTTATAATTATGCCGGGACTTGTCTTTGATTCGGAAGGAAACAGAATCGGATACGGCGGCGGGTATTATGACAAATATATCAGCAGATATAAGGAAGGACTTCATATTGCAATATGTTTTGATTTTCAGGTTATAGATAACGATATTATTGAAATTAATGTAAATGATATTACACCTGATATAATAGTTACGGATAAGAGAATAATTGATTTACGTTAATAACTGATGCTCTAATCATATTTATTGTACCACAATAATAAACATATATTAAATAAATCAATAGATTATCAGCGTCAGATGTTAAAAGTATTTGTACAATATATTCTTTTAACATCTTGAGAGATATATGATATGATAGTCTTTCAAAAGGATTCTCACATGATTATTAATCTGGATAACATTTATTCATACAATTCTATTCTTACAAAGTCTACGACTCTTTCTAAACTATATCCTAAATTAATCAAAGTAATACATATTGGTACATCGAATGATAATAGGATAATTTCCATGCTTAAGGTAGGAAAAGGAGAAAAAGGTCCCGTCTTTATAGCAGGTGTACATGGACGCGAATCTGTAAATCCGACAGTCATGCTGGCTGTTATTGAACGATATGCTTCTAAATATTATGGAAATGGTGAAAAACTGTTAGATAAATATTCTCTATATTTTATTCCAATTTTAAATCCTGATGGCTATGTCATTGCCAATGAAGGATTTTTTTCAATTAACAATCCACGTTTGAGAAAAAAGTGCCGCAGCATTAATATTTCACATGAAGAATATAAATACAATGCTGAAGGTATAGACATAAGCAGAAATTTTGCTTCAAAATCGTTTGTATTTAATAATAATTCCGGCTTACCAAATGATGAACCTGAAACAGCAGCATTTATACATACATGTGAGAAATATGAATTTATGGGATTGATAGATTTTCATTCAAGAGGAAATGCTATTTTCTATTATAGAAATGCATTAGACTATGAGTATAACAAAAGGCAGTTTGACATTGCCTGCAGGCTTTCTAAAATTACTAGTTATTCACTTTATACTCCAAGTCAGGAGAATACAGATAATATCTCAGGTGGAAATACGGTTAATTATTTTTCAGAGGAATTTCATTTACCTGCCATAACAATTGAAACGGTGGAAGATGAAGCAGTTTTTCCGTTAGAACAGACATATTGTAATGAAGTTTATAAAGAAATTAAAAATGTTCCGTTAGAATTTTTAAAACTGCTGGTGTCTTCATAAATTTTTAAAACTGTTGAATTGAAATAGTAAATTTTTAAAGTTGCCTGTCTGCACATTGACAATAATATTTTATAAATATATAATATTAATTTGGGTGTCTGCGTGACTGCCGTGAAATTTAACTTTTAACACAGGAAGGAATTAGTTATGAACGAAATAAATCTTGATTTAGTAGATATATCAGGTGATGCACCATTAGAGGAACCGGGGAGACAGTTTTATTATATGGCTAAATGCCGTGAAATCATTAATGCAAAAAGTAAGGAACTTAATCGTCCGCTTTACTGCCAGATTCAGACATTCGGTTGTCAGATGAACGCCAGAGATTCAGAGAAACTCACAGGTATTCTTGAAGAAATCGGTTATGTCTCTGCTGAAGACAATGTACCGGATTTCATTTTATATAACACATGTACGGTCAGGGAAAATGCTAATCTGAAAGTATATGGTCATCTTGGCAATCTTAAGAAACTTAAAAATAAAAATCCTGAAATGGTAATTTCACTTTGTGGCTGTATGATGCAGGAGGAGACTGTTGTTAATAAAATTAAGAGCAGTTACCGTTTTGTTGATTTGATTTTCGGAACACATAACATATTTAAACTGGCTGAATTATTATATGAGAAATTTACCACAGGTAAAAATGTAATAGAAATATGGGAGGATACAAGTAAAATCGTTGAAGAACTTCCGATTGACAGAAAGTATTCCTTCAAATCAGGCGTAAATATTATGTTTGGCTGTGATAATTTCTGCAGTTATTGTATTGTTCCTTATGTAAGAGGCAGGGAAAGAAGCAGAAAGCCTGAAGATATAATTAATGAAATTAAGAAATTAGTAGAAGATGGTGTTGTGGAAATAATGTTACTTGGTCAGAATGTGAATTCTTATGGCAAAAATTTAGAAAACGGTATTTCATTTGCAGAATTATTAAAACGGGTAGAAGAAATAGAAGGACTTAAAAGAATCCGTTTTATGACTTCGCATCCAAAGGATTTATCTGATGACCTGATAGAAGTTATGAAAAATTCAAAGAAAATATGCAGACAACTGCATTTGCCGCTTCAGTCGGGAAGCAGCCGTATTCTTAAAATTATGAACAGACATTATGATAAAGAACAGTATATTAATCTTGCACTTAAAATAAAGCGTGAAATACCTGATATTGCATTATCTACAGATATTATCGTGGGATTTCCGGGAGAAACGGAAGAAGATTTCCTAGAGACATTAGATGTGGTAAATAAAGTACAGTATGACAGTGCATATACTTTTATTTATTCAAAAAGAACAGGTACACCTGCCGCTAAAATGGAAGACCAGATTCCGGAAGATATTATTAAAGACAGATTTGACAGACTCCTTTTAACAGTACAGGGTATTTCAAGCGAAATGACTAAAAAACACGTTGGTGAAACCATGGAAGTGCTTGTTGAGGAAATTAATGGACAAGACCCTGAACTGGTCACTGGAAGATTAAGTAACAGTTCAGTAGTTCATTTTAAAGGAACAAAAGATTTAATTGGAAAAATTGTTAATGTAAGGCTAGATGAAGCAAAAGGATTTTATTATCTTGGAACTATGGTTTGATGAATGGGTTGGGATTTTTACAAAAAAAGTATTCAGAGATAAAACAAATTATTCTGATTAGATATTAAAAAGATTAGTAGGAATGTGAAAGGAAAAGTTATGAATTACATTAAACCAAAGTTATTTTCAGTTATGAAAGGATATACAAAAGAACAGTTTATTAAAGATGTGATAGCGGGAATTATCGTTGCAATTATTGCACTTCCTTTGTCGATTGCATTGGCACTTGCTTCAGGCGTTACACCTGAAATGGGATTATATACTGCTATTATTGCCGGATTTATAATTTCATTTATGGGTGGAAGCCGTGTACAGATTGCCGGACCTACAGCGGCTTTTGCAACAATAGTTGCAGGAATCGTGGCAACAGAGGGTATAGACGGATTAATCATAGCAACGGTTATGGCAGGCGTTATTCTTGTTCTGATGGGATTGTTTAAATTCGGAAGCCTGATTAAGTATATACCATTTACCATAACAACAGGCTTTACAAGCGGTATTGCTATAACAATCGTCATCGGACAGGTCAAAGATTTTCTGGGTCTTACATTTATAAAGACAGAGGAACCGCTTATTGAAACTACTGACAAGGTTAAAATGATTGGAAGATGCATAAATACAACGAATATGCAGGCTTTAATAATTGGGCTTATGGCTTTGGCTATTCTCATTATATGGCCTAAAATTAATAAAGTAATACCTGCTTCTTTAATTGCCATAATTGTTACAGCAGTATTTGTTAAACTATTATCTTTAGATGTAAATACCATTGGTTCACTGTATACGATTTCATCTAAACTGCCACATTTTTCAATGCCGGCATTTACGCTTTATAAGGTAAGGACTCTTATTCCGAATGCATTTACAATTGCAATATTAGCAGCAATTGAATCTTTATTATCATGTGTTGTTGCTGATGGAATGATTGGCAGCAAACATAAATCGGATACTGAATTAGTAGCACAGGGATTAGGTAATATCGGAAGCGCATTCTTTGGTGGGATTCCTGCAACTGGGGCAATAGCAAGAACAGCAGCCAATGTAAAAAATGGCGGCAGAACTCCAATTGCAGGTATTGTACATTCTATTACACTTGCATTAATTCTTGTGGTATTAATGCCTTACGCTGCATTGATTCCAATGCCTTGCATTGCTGCAATATTGTTTATGGTCGCATACAATATGTGTGAATGGAGAAAATTTTTAAGTATATGCAAAACTGCTCCGAAAAGTGATATACTTGTATTAGTGTTAACATTTGCACTTACGGTGGTATTTGACCTTGTAGTTGCAATAGGTGTAGGTCTTATTCTTTCATGCTTCTTATTTATGAAGAGAATGGCTGAAGTTACGGATGTACAGGGCTGGACATATATTGATGACGAAGAAGAGGATACAAGTGATTCAGATTCAATAGGACTTAAAGCAGTGCCAAAAGGAACGTATGTATTTGAAATAAACGGACCAATGTTCTTCGGAGCAGCAGATAAGTTTATGAGTGTTGTTTCCGAAACATTAAATGATGTAGTTATTATCAGAATGAGAAGTGTTCCGGCGTTAGATGTTACCGCGTACCAAACTCTTTTGAATATTTATAAAGTATGTAAGGCAAATAACATAATTCTTATTTTATCACACATTAATGAACAGCCTATGAAAGTTCTTAAAAAGGCAGGTTTCGTTGAATTAATCGGAGAAGATAATATTTGCAAAAATATAGATGAGGCTTTAGAAAGAGCCAAGAAAATACAAAATAGAAAATAATGGAGGTTTTAACATGGGGCAGTTATCACCAATGATGCAAAAATACATGGAAACAAAAGAACAATATAAGGATTGCATTTTATTTTATCGTTTAGGCGATTTTTATGAAATGTTTTTTGATGATGCAATTCTTGCCTCTAAGGAATTAGAACTGACTCTTACCGGAAAGGATTGCGGTCTTGAAGAACGAGCCCCAATGTGTGGTATACCATATCACGCTGTTGATACATATTTAAGCCGTCTTGTGGAAAAGGGATATAAAGTAGCAATAGGCGAGCAGGTAGAAGACCCTAAACTCGCAAAGGGATTGGTAAAGAGAGAAGTCATAAGAGTTGTTACGCCGGGTACTAATTTTAATACGTCTGCCATGGACGAAACTAAGAATAATTACCTTATGTGTATATCATATTTAGATGATTCCTTTGGAATTGCCGTAACAGATATAACTACCGGAGATTTTATGGTAACAGAGGTTGATAGTGTAAGAACCCTATTAGATGAAATTAATAAATTTATGCCTTCTGAAATTGTAGTTAATTCTTCATTTTATTTAACTGGAATAGATGCAGATGATTTAAAAAACAGGCTCAATATCTGTATATTCACTTTGGATTCATGGTATTTTGATGATGAGATGTGTACAAATACATTAAAAGAACATTTTCATGTAATGGATTTGACAGGACTTGGATTAAATGATTATCCTACAGGAACTATTGCAGCAGGGGCTTTAATGAAATATCTTCTTGAGACACAGAAGATTTCACTTTCACATATTATTGCCATTACACCATATTCCACAGGAAAATATATGGTTATAGATACTTCTACAAGAAGAAATCTGGAATTGACAGAGACTTTACGTGAAAAGCAGAAACGAGGCTCACTTCTGTGGGTTTTAGATAAGACAAAGACTGCTATGGGGGCTAGAACCTTAAGACAGTATATTGAACAGCCACTTATTCAAAAAGATGCCATATTCAGCCGTCAGAGTGCTATTGAAGAAATTAACAATGATTTAATAACAAGAGAAGAAATAAGAGAATATTTAAATCCTGTATATGACCTTGAACGATTAATAAGCAGAATCTCATATCAGTCTGCTAATCCGAGAGATTTGATTGCATTTAAAAATTCTCTCGCCATGCTTCCTCATATTAAGAATCAGATGAAGTCTTATACATCAAAGGAATTAAAATCATTATATGAGGATTTTGACGTATTAGAAGATTTGTTTGAACTTATAGATAATTCAATCACTGAGGAACCTCCAATTGTTATACGTGAAGGCGGAATTATTAAAGATGGTTATTCAGAAGAAATTGATACACTCAGAAAGGCAAAGACAGAAGGCAAAAACTGGATTGCCGACTTAGAGGCAAGGGAAAAAGAACGAACGGGAATAAAAAGCCTAAAGATAAAATATAATAAGGTTTTCGGATATTATATTGAAGTAACAAACACATTTAAAGATATGGTACCTGATGATTATACCAGAAAACAGACCCTTGCCAATGCAGAGCGTTATATTACAGACGAACTTAAGAATCTTGAAGACATTATACTGGGTGCAGAAGAGAAGTTGTCAGTTATCGAATATGATAAATTCTGTTTGATAAGAAATACTATTGCAGATGAAGTTGTAAGAATAAAGCATACTGCCAAGATTGTTGCTAAAATTGATGTATATGCATCTCTTGCATATGTTGCAGAACATAATAACTTTGTTAAACCGAGTATTAATGAAAAGGGACTTATTGATATAAAAAATGGACGTCACCCTGTAGTTGAAAAGATGATGAATGGTTCGATGTTTGTGGAAAATGATACTTATCTGGATAAACACAGTAACAGAATTTCAATTATTACAGGTCCTAATATGGCAGGTAAATCCACATATATGAGGCAGACTGCACTCATTGTCCTAATGGCACAGATTGGTTCATTTGTACCTGCAAGTTCTGCAAACATTGGAATATGTGACAGAATATTTACCCGTGTGGGAGCCTCTGATGACCTTGCATCAGGACAAAGCACATTTATGGTGGAGATGACAGAGGTTGCTAATATATTGAGAAATGCAACGGCCGACAGTCTTCTAATCTTAGATGAGATAGGACGTGGTACAAGCACATTTGACGGTCTTAGTATTGCATGGGCGGTAGTTGAGCACATCAGCAATCCTAAACTTCTTGGAGCAAAAACATTATTCGCCACACATTATCATGAATTAACAGAATTAGAAGGAACTCTTTCAGGCGTAAATAATTATTGTATAGCTGTTAAGGAGCAGGGTGATGATATTGTATTCTTAAGAAAGATAATTAAAGGCGGTGCTGATAAGAGTTATGGTATTCAGGTTGCTAAATTAGCAGGAATTCCTGATTCAGTAATTACAAGAGCCAAGGAAATTGTAGTGGATTTAATAGATGCAGACATAAGTGCAAAAGCCAGAGAAATTGCTATTTCTTCAAAACCTGCCGTTAAAAATAAGCAGTTTAATAAAGATGATACTGATGCCATACAGATGTCATTGTTTGATACTGTTAAAGATGATGATATTCTTAATGAATTAAAGAAAACAGACATTTCTAATATGACACCTATGGATGCTCTAAATACTTTGTATAAATTGCAAAACAAACTCAAGAACCGCTGGCAGTCTAATTAATGGAACTATTATTACAAGATGTTGGTGGCAAATAGCATAAATTATGTTTATATTCATCATATTGTAATTATATATATTTGTCCCCAAAATCATTACAATAGGAGGTCACAATGGCACATATAAATATTCTTGATAAAAGTACTATCGATAAAATAGCAGCAGGTGAAGTGGTTGACAGACCATCTTCAATTGTTAAGGAAATGCTTGAAAATGCTATAGATGCTAAAGCAACAGCAGTTACAGTTGAAATAAAAGATGGCGGAATATCATTTATAAGAATAACTGATAATGGTCAGGGGATAGAAAAAGAAGATATTAAAAATGCATTTTTAAGACATGCCACCAGCAAAATCAAAAATGTGGAAGACCTCCTTTGTGCCAGTTCTCTTGGTTTCAGGGGTGAGGCATTATCAAGTATTGCTGCTGTGACACAACTTGAATGTATTACTAAAACACCATCAGATTTAACAGGTATAAGATATGTGATTGAGGGCGGTGCTGAAAAGAGTTTAGAAGAAGTAGGAGCGCCAGCCGGCACTACATTTATAATAAGAAATCTATTTTATAATACTCCGGCAAGAAGAAAGTTTCTTAAAACTGCCACTACGGAGGCTTCATACATAAGCGGTATCATTGAAAAAATTGCCCTTTCACATCCTGAAGTATCTGTCAGATTTATTAATAACAACCAGAATAAACTCCATACTTCAGGCAATGATAAATTAAAGGAAATAATTTATTCAGTCTATGGAAGAGATGTAGCTTCTAATCTTCTAGAAATAAATGAAGCGGCGGCAGATATGCACCTGACAGGATATATAGGTAAACCGATTATATCCCGTGGCAACAGGAATAATATGATTTATTTCATCAATGGGCGGTATATTAAAAGTAAGGTAATCAGCAGTGCAATTGAAGAGGCATATAAGCCTTATATGATGCAGCATAACTATCCTTTCTGCATACTGCATTTTAGTATCGATAGTCATCTGATAGATGTAAATGTTCATCCCTCTAAAATGGAGATACGTTTTGAAAATCAGATGGACATATATAATATTTTTTATAATGCAATTTCTTCGTCACTAGGAAAACGTGAACTTATTCCGGAAGTAAGTGAATCAGAAACTAAACATAAGCAAAAGGATATTCCGGTTTCTATTCAGAAAATACCTGAACCTTTTGAGGTACACAGAAACTCTGTTTTACAAAATGTAATCAAAGGAAATTCTGAATATGGAGTTGAAAAACAGCCGTTAAATATAGTTTCAGAAAATGAATCTAGTTATGTATCCGATAATGAAAATGTACTAAAGCCAGAACAGATGGATTTATTCGATAACGTATTTCTGTCAGAAAAAGAACGTAAAAAACATAAAATGATAGGACAATTATTTGATACTTACTGGCTTATTGAATATGACAATAATCTCTATATAGTTGACCAGCATGCAGCACATGAGAAAGTCTTATACGAAGAAACTCTTTCGAATTTTAAAAATAAAGAGATTACTTCGCAGCAGATTACTCCTCCGATTGTGCTGACTCTCTCTATGGAAGAAGAGGACCTGATTAATAAGTTTACTGACAGTTTTGCTGGTCTTGGCTATGAAATAGAGCATTTTGGAGGAAGTGATTATGCTGTCCGTGCTGTTCCTGCTAATCTGTATTCTATCAGAAGTAAGGAATTGCTAATGAATCTGCTTGACTCACTTAATGAAAATTCAACAGAACTAAAATCAGACCTAATTACTGAAAAAATTGCTTCCATGTCCTGCAAAGCGGCTGTAAAAGGCAACAATCGTTTATCTGTAGCAGAAGCAAATGCCTTAATTGAACAATTATTACAGCTTGATAATCCATATAATTGTCCTCATGGCAGACCAACTATAATATCTATGAGTAAGTATGAGATTGAAAAGAAATTCAAACGAATTATATAAAAATTATATAAATAGGTAACTGTTCAGACTTGATATAAAAAAGCCAATGAATTATATAGTTAAGTCTGTTTAATAAAATTCAGATACGGAGGTTAAATCTAAAATAATATGTGTAACGAAAAGCGACCACCATTAATTGTCTTGACCGGACCCACAGGTGTTGGGAAAACGGATATATCCATTAATTTAGCGAAAGCTGTTAATGGTGAAATAATCAGTGCGGATTCCATACAGGTCTATAAATATATGGATATTGGCTCTGCAAAAATTCTGCCTGATGAAATGCAGGGAGTAAAACATTATTTAGTAGATGAGCTTGACCCTTCAGAAGAATTTAACGTGTATTTGTTCAAAAAAATGGCATTAGATGCAATGGAAGAAATATATTCAAAAAATAAGATACCAATTATCGTCGGCGGAACAGGTTTCTATATTCAAAGTGTTCTTTATGATATTGATTTTTCAGAAGAAACTGATGGAGACAGCAGTATTCGCAGAAAATATGAGATGATTGCAGTTGAAAAAGGAAATCATTATGTTCATGAACTGTTAGAAAAAGTTGATTCTGAATCGGCTATGGCAATACATGAAAATAACCTGAAACGTGTCATACGTGCTTTAGAATATTTTGAAATAAATAACAAAAAAATATCTATTCATAATAAAGAGGAATCTAAAAAAGAATCACCTTATAATTTTGCTTATTTTGTATTAAACAGAGAGCGTGACATTCTCTATGAACGCATAAACAAACGTGTTGATATAATGATTAATGATGGTCTTGTCAGTGAGGTCAGAAAACTGCTGGATATGGGATACTCTCCGGATTTAGTTTCGATGCAGGGGGTAGGATATAAAGAGATGGTTTCTTATCTTAATGGAGAATATACATTAGAAGAAACCATAGAAATAATAAAACGTGATACAAGAAGATTTGCAAAACGGCAGCTTACATGGTTCAGGCGTGAAAAAGATGTCACATTTATTAATTATGAAGATTATGATAATGACAGTCAGGCTGTCTGTAATGCAATGATTGATATTATTGAATCCATAAATAAAACACAATAAACAATTTTTAAAATCATAATCACTAAAAAGCAAAATCAATGGAGGCAGAAAATGAATGATTTAAATACAAAAATGTATGACAAATTAAGAATTTCAAAAAAAGTTCTTGATTTTTGTAACGATATTGAAATTTCTTTAAAAGACAGATTTAAGGAATTTGATGAAAAGGCTGAATATAACCAGCTTAAAGTAATAAATGCCATGCAGGAGGCAAAAGTAAGTGATATTCATTTTGCCGCAACTTCAGGATATGGTTATAACGACTTAGGAAGAGAAACTTTAGAAGAAGTATATGCTAAAGTATTCAATACGGAGGCAGCTTTGGTGCGTCCGCAGATAACCTGTGGAACACATGCACTTGCGCTTGCTTTATCTTCTAATCTTCTTCCCGGAGATGAGTTATTATCTATATCCGGGAAACCTTATGATACATTAGAAGAAGTCATAGGTATAAGAGATTCCGTCGGTTCACTTAAGGAATACGGTGTTACATATAATCAGGTTGAGTTATTATCTGATGGAGCATTTGATAAAAATGGAATAAAAAAAGCCATTAACAGTAAAACTAAAGTTATCGCAATACAGCGTTCTAAAGGATATCTTCCAAGAAAAACTCTTTCTCCGTATGATATTAGAGACATAATTAAGTTTATCAAAGAAATTAGTACTGAACTTATTATAATGGTAGATAACTGTTACGGTGAATTTGTGGAATATCATGAACCTAGTGATTTCGGTGCTGACATGACAGTTGGTTCACTTATTAAAAACCCGGGCGGCGGACTTGCACCAATCGGCGGTTATATAGTCGGAACAAAAAAATGTATCGAAAGAGCAGCATACAGACTTACTGCTCCCGGTCTTGGAAAAGAAGTCGGTGCAACCTTAGGTGTTACACAGAGTTTCTTTCAGGGATTATTTATGGCACCGACAGTGGTAAGCGGTGCATTAAAAGGAGCCGTATTTGCAGCTAATATTTATGAGAAACTTGGGTTTAAAGTTGTACCTGACAGTACAGAACCACGATATGACATTATACAGGCAATTGAATTTGGAAAGCCGGAAGGTGTAATTGAATTCTGCAAAGGAATTCAGGCAGCCGCTCCGGTTGACAGTTATGTTACGCCGGAACCATGGGCAATGCCAGGATATGACAGCGATGTTATTATGGCAGCAGGGGCCTTTATTCAGGGTTCATCCATTGAATTAAGTGCTGATGGTCCGATAAAACCACCATACGCAGTATATTTTCAGGGAGGACTTACATGGTATCATGCAAAACTCGGCATAATAACTTCTTTACAAAAATTAGTAGATGCAGGTATTGTTAAATTATAATTATTATGCTATTATTTAATATGATTTTCTTTTTTGAACTTGGAGAGAATAATTGATGAAAGGATGATTAGTATAGCATCGATTAAAGAAATCAAAAAAGAAAACAGACCTTATGAGAAATTTTTATCAAAGGGTCCCGAAGCTCTTACAGATGCAGAGCTTCTTGCAATTATTATCAGGACAGGCACATATAGTAAAACCTCCGTTGAACTTGCTGATTCTGTTTTGGATTTATCTAAAAACGGTAATATTCTCGGAATCACACATTTAGGACTTAAGGAGTTACAAAGCATAAAAGGAATAGGTTATGTAAAATCTCTCCAGATAAAGTGTGTAGCAGAAATAAGCAGGCGGATTTCCAAGTCCAGTGTTTCATTTAACAAGGAATTTTTATCACCTGAGATAATTGCTAATTATTATATGGAAGACTTAAGACACCTTGAGACTGAACACCTGATTGTAGTTATGCTTAATACAAAGCATAGGTTTCTTGGTGATTTTGAATTGTCTAAAGGTACGGTTAATGCTTCAATGGCATCACCACGCGAAGCATATATAGAAGCCCTGAAAGCAGGAGCGGTATATATTGTTCTAATTCATAACCATCCAAGTGGAGATCCGCTTCCGAGCCGTGAAGATATAGTTACAACAAAACGCATGAAAGAGGCAGGTAATATTATAGGTATTACTTTGATTGACCACATAATTATTGGTGATAATAAATATATAAGTTTAAAACAACGAAGTTTGTTTTAACGATAATGATGGAGGAAAATAATGGCGCAGCATTCATATGGTATAGATTTAGGTACCAGTAATTTTAAAATTTACGGATTGACTAACAAAAAAACTATTAATGAGAAAAACGTAATAGCTAAGAAAAATAAATATGATGTATTTCAATTTGGTGACCTCGCTTTTGAAATGTTTGAGAAAGCACCGGAGAATATTGAAGTATCTTTTCCGGTTAAATACGGTGTAATTGCCGATATTAAAAATATGGACATTCTTTTTGAAAGTTTTTTTAAAAAAATAAACGGTAAGGCTGTCAGTGGTTCGGGTAACTTCTGCATTGCTGTTCCGACGGATATTACGGAAGTAGAAAAAAGAGCATTCTACGATATGGTTGCTGAATCAAAAGTTAAGGCAAAGCATATCAGTGTAGTTGAAAAACCTATTGCAGATGCAGTCGGTGTAGGTATTGAGGTGGAAAGTCCAAAAGGTAATCTTATAATAAATATCGGTGCTGATACCACTGAAATATCAGTTATTTCGTTAGGAGGAATCGTTTTAAGCAAGCTTATTAAAACAGGCGGTTCTAAATTAGATGAAACAATATGCAGTATTGTAAGAAAAAAATACAACTTAGTAATTGGCAAGCGTACAGCAGAACAGGTTAAAATAAATCTTGCCGATGCCACTAATTCTTCATCGGGGGCATATACCGCATATGGAAGAAATATTGTTACCGGTCTTCCTGCAAGTAAGGAAATCAGTTCTGATCTTGTCTTTGAGGCAATTCAGGAAAGCCTTTACTCAATTATCGATTCCATTAAGGTTATTCTTGAACGCACACCACCTGAACTTGCAGCCGATATTATAAGTACAGGCGTGTATCTGACAGGCGGTTCCTCACTTATACAGAATATCGGAGAGTTAATTACAAATGAAACAGGTTTAAAAGTTAATTTAGATGATGAACCGGAAGAAACCGTTATTCGTGGTATAGCCGAAATTATTTCAAATAACAAACTTGCTGAACTGATGTATGTCCCACGCGAAAAACAGTATAATTAGAATACAGACGAGGTATATAATTTTGAGAAGACGTGATAAAAAAGAGTTTCCAATTAAATATGTTCTGTTTTCATTGACTTTTCTTTGTCTTGTATTAATTGTTGCTTCTTTTGTATTTGACGGATTTGCAACACCTGTCAAATCAGCAGCTTCATATGCTATGACTCCCGTTACTAAGGGAATGAATCAGATAGGTACATGGTTTACCAATAAGACGAGTGAGATAAAAGAGTTTAGAAACATTAAATCAGAAAATGAAGAACTTAAGAACCAGATTGCAGATTTACAGAATAAAAATGCTTTGTCTGTAGAGGACCAGAATGAGTTAGGTCAGTTACGTGATTTATTTAAACTAAGCGAACAGTATTCTGATTATGAAACAGTAGGAGCGCGTATAATCAGTAAAGACACAAGCAACTGGTATTCAACTTTTACAATTGATAAAGGCAGTAAAGACGGCATTGAGGTTGATATGAATGTCATTGGTGATGGCGGACTTGTTGGCATTGTGTATGAAGTCGGTGAAAATTATTCACTTATACGCTCGATTATTGATGATGAGAGTAATGTCGGCGCCCAGTTTGCTTCGACCTCTGATAAATGCATTGTTAAAGGAAGTCTGCAGTTAATAAATGATGGCGTTTTAAAAGTTTTTAACATTGATAAAGATGCAAAAGGTACAAATGGTGATATGCTTATTACATCTAACACAAGCAGTAAATTCCTTCCGGGAATACTTATAGGTTATGTTAAAGATATTGAAGATGATTCAAACAACCTTACTAAATCAGCATATGTTACACCTGTAGTGGATTTTGCACATTTAGATATTGTACTTATTATTAAGCAGCAGAAATTTACCGGCAAATAAGTAAAATGCGATACTTGTCGTAGAAAAGAGGAATACATGCTTCGTAAATTTATTTTAATGATTTCCATAATTGTATTTTACATTTTACAATGTACTTTGTTTAAATCTCTTGCATTAGCTTCAGTATCACCTAATTTATTGCTGATATTAACATTTGCAGCAGGGTTTATGCGCGGCAAAAAGGAAGGAATGTTCGTAGGATTCTTCAGTGGTTTTATTCTGGATATTTTTTATGGACCGGTAATTGGATTTAATACATTATTGTATATGTATATAGGTTACATAAATGGATTTTTCAACACAATGTTCTATGATGAAGATGTTACGCTTCCGATTGGTTTAGTTTTTGCAAGTGATTTTGCATATAACTTTTTCTATTACATTTTCTCATTTCTGTTAAGAAACCGGCTTAATTTTATATACTATTTTATTCATATTATTTTGCCTGAAATGATATATACTGTTGTAATAACTCTCTTGATTTACCGAATTATGTTAAGAATCAACAGAAAGTTAGAAGCATACGAGAAAAGGAGCGCGACAAAATTTGGTTAGAGAATTTTTTGAATATATATTAAATATATTAAAATCAAGATTGTTTGTATTGGCTATAGTTATAACAATATTATTTACCATTCTAATGTTTAGAATTTTTAATCTTCAGATTGTAAATGAAGATTATTATTTGAACAATTATATTCAAACCGCCGAAAAAAAAGTGCTTACCTCAGGTACCCGTGGATTAATATATGACAGGAATGGAGAAGTGCTTGCCTATAATAAATTAGCTTATGCAGTTGAGATTGAAGATGATTTAAGCAGTTCACCTGATAAAAATGAATTGCTTAATGAAATTATTTATAAGACAATTAATATTATTCTTACTAATGGCGATACTCTTATTAATGATTTTTCAATAATATTAAATACTAATAATGAATATGAATTTTCGGTTTCTTCTGAAAATGAGAGATTGCGTTTTTTGAGAGATATTTATGGCAAGAAAAAGGTTGAAGAATTAGATGATGATAAAGAGACCCTTTCTACATCGACAGCTAATGATGTAATGAAGTATCTGTGCGGTGAAAAAAGGTTTGATATTTCAGACAAATATTCTAAGTCAGAACAGCTTATGATTGCTATGGTAAGATATAATTTATCTTTAAATTCCTATCAGAAATATATAACTACTAAGATTTCTTCAAATGTTTCAGAAGAAACAGTAGTTGCCATATATGAAGCACAGTCTGAATTAAAAGGTGTAACGATTTCAGAAGAAACCATAAGAGTGTATAATGACAGTATTTATTTTGCACATATTTTAGGCTATACAGGTACAATTTCAGAAAACCAGTTGGCCGAGTATAATTCAAAAGGCAGTAATTACATTAATTCTGATGTTGTTGGTAAATCAGGTATTGAAAAAGAAATGGAATCTTATCTTCAGGGTACAAAGGGTAAAAATACTATTTTTGTTGACAGTACGGGTAAGATACTTGAAAATGTAAGCAAAACAGAGGCAAAAGCAGGTAATGATGTTTATATTACTTTAGATGCCAAACTGCAAAAAGCAGGATATACAATCTTAGAGCAGAAACTTGCAGGTATCTTATATTCTAAAATTGTTAATTATGATGTGAATATAACTGATGATATGAAAACCATTCCTATTCCGGTAAAAGATGTTTACTATCAGATAATTAACAATAATATTGTTGATTTAAATAAATTTTCATTGGATTCTGCGTCAGATAATGAAAAGAATATATATTCAAAATTTGCTGGGAAACAGCAGGATGTAATGGCATGGGTATACAGTGAATTAACTTCTGAAGAAGCTGAAGCACTTTCTTCTCTTCCGGAAGAAAATAACACATATCTGTCTTATATTTATACTAAACTGTCAGAAACGGAAGGTATTATTAATACAGATGCAATAGATACAGATGATGATACTTATAAAGCATGGAAAAACGAAACTATTAGTTTAAGGTCATTTTTGCTATATGCAATTTCGAAAAATTGGATAAATACGTCTAAAATTTTTGATTCCACAGAAATTAAGTATTCTGATACAGATGAAATCTATAATAGACTTGTGGAACACATATACCGGAATCTGGCAGCTGATTCAGGATTCAGCAAAAAAATATATTATTACCTTATATATAATGGTTCAATAAGTGGTAATCAAATTTGTCTTTTACTTTATGACCAAAATGTATTAGAATATGATGAAGTATCATATCTGGCACTTTCAAGCGGAAGTTCAGCATTTGAATTTATTCGTGAACAGATTAGGCAGATTAAGATAACACCTGCACAATTAGCGCTTGATCCGTGTTCAGGCTCTATGGTAGTCACGGATACTGATACGGGTGATGTATTAGCATTAGTTACTTATCCAAGTTACGATAATAACAAATTATCAGGCTCTGTAGATGCAGTTTATTGGAAACAGCTTAATAATGATTTATCCCTTCCGTTATACAATAGGGCAACACAGACGCGAACTGCACCGGGTTCAACCTTTAAAATGGTTTCAGCTATTACAGGATTAGAAGAAGGAATACTTTATCCGGGGCGAACCATTACAGACTTAGGTGAATTTACTAAAATCACACCATCTCCTAAATGTTGGAAATATCCGGGAAACCATGGTTCGATTAATGTATCACAGGCATTGGAAGTTTCTTGTAACTATTTCTTCTATGAAGTCGGTTATGAACTAAGTATTGATGAACATGGTAATTTTAACAGTGACCTTGGTTTATTAAGACTCAAAAAATATGCCTCTCAATTAGGTCTTAACACAAAGTCAGGTGTTCAGATAGAAGAAAATGACCCATTATTCAGTACTGATAACTCAGTTCGGTCTGCAATCGGTCAGGGCTCGAACAGTTTTGCTAATATCCAGCTGGCAAGATATATCAATACAGTTGCAAATGGCGGTAATAATTATGAATTAACATTATTAAATAAAGTATGTGATACAGATGGAAATATTGTTAAAGAATATGAGCCAACCCTTACTAACACAACTAACTTCAGCCAGTCAACATGGGATTCCGTTCATTCCGGAATGCGGCTTGTTATAACAGGTGGTACCGCCAAATCCACATTTAATGGTTTTCAGATAAATGTTGCCGGTAAATCAGGTACAGCACAGGAAAATTTACTTCGTTCTAATCATTCGGTGTTTGTTGCATATGCACCTTATGAAAATCCTGAAATAGCAGTAAGCGTTTTGATTCCGAATGGCGAGTCTTCAGGATATACAGCTGAAGTTGTAAGAGATACTATTAAATACTATTATGGCTTGACAACAGATGAAGAATTATATGGCGGTGTTGCGTCAATTCCTACATCAGGTGTAACAAATGACTAATTGCAGCTGTTTAAAATCAGGTGGATTTGATAACAATGTAAGAAGGGAATGAAAAATTTAAAAAATGAAAAATTCTGTAGTGATAAAAGGAAATAAATATGGTATTATAGTTATGTTAGATAAAAATATGCCATTTGACGACTTACTAAAAGATATTGCTGATAAATTTAGGGAATCTTCTAAATTTTTAGGCAAATCTGAAATGGGAATAACTTTTGAAGGCAGATTTCTCGATAATGATGAAATTAGAAGAGTTCTTGATACTATTGAGGAAAGCTCAGAATTAAATATTGTCTGCGTTGTAGATAATGACAAAGAACGTGAAGAGTATTTTAAGAAATCTGTTGAAGAACATCTCAATGCACTTTCTAATAATGATGGTCAGTTCTATCGTGGAACTTTGCGTTCAGGTCAGGTTATTGAAAGTGAAGGAAGTATTGTTATTCTTGGTGATGTCAATCCCGGTGCAAAGGTTATTTCATCTGGTAACGTAATTATACTCGGTTCATTAAAAGGTACTGTATATGCCGGTGTAACAGGTGATGCCACATCATTTGTCGTGGCTTTGGAAATGGAACCTATGCAGATTCGCATAGGTGATTACATTGCAAGAGCTTCTGATGATACTTCCAAAGTAAAATCAAAGAAGCAGAAACCTGAAACAAAAATTGCATTTGTGGAAAACGGTAATATTTATATAGAACCACTTAATAAAGAAGTTTTAAATGATATTCATT
>CAZQRO010000004.1:7527-17268 GCA_964595785.1 uncultured Eubacterium sp. | reverse complement strand
CATTTTAACTAAACAATAAAACTTGGGAGGAATTGTTACAATGAGTGAAGTAATTGTAGTAACATCAGGAAAAGGCGGTGTTGGTAAAACCACCACGACAGCCAACGTAGGTACAGGTTTAGCAATGCTAAACAAGAAAGTAGTATTAATTGACACAGATATAGGATTAAGAAATCTCGACGTTGTAATGGGTCTTGAAAATAGAATCGTATATAATCTTGTTGATGTAATAAAAGGAAATTGCCGTGCGAAACAGGCAATGATTAAGGATAAACGTTATCCCAATTTGTTTTTACTGCCATGTGCACAAGCTGGTGATAAAAATAGTTTGTCACCTGAAGAAATGAAGAAATTAACAGATGAATTACGCGAAGAATTTGATTACATAATCCTTGACTGTCCTGCCGGAATTGAGCAGGGATTTAAAAATGCCATTGCAGGTGCGGACAGAGCTTTAGTTGTTACGATGCCTGAGGTTTCAGCAATTCGTGATGCTGATAGAATTATTGGATTATTAGAGGCAAATGAAAAGAAACGCGCTGATTTAATTGTTAACAGAATAAGAATGGATATGGTTAAAAAAGGTGATATGATGTCAATTGATGATGTTGTTGACATTCTTGCAATTGATTTAATTGGTGCCGTTCCTGATGATGAAAACATTGTAATTGCAACAAACAATGGTGAACCTTTAGTTGGTTCAGATAATCTTGCAGGACAGGCATATATGAATATCTGTAAACGTATTCTGGGTGAAGAAGTTCCGTTGTTAGATTTAGATAAGAAAACCGGTTTCTTTGCACGATTATTTAAAAAGAATTAAGGAGGTGTCATTATGAGTATTTTTGATATGTTCAAGAAAAAACCTTCTGGTAATGTTGCCAAGGACAGACTTAAACTTTTACTTGTATCAGACAGAGCAAATTGTTCACCGGAAATTATGGAATTAATTAAGAATGACATTATTAATGTAATTAAGAAATACATGGAAATTGACTGTGATGGACTTGATATTCAGATTACACAGACTGAATCTGAAAATTCTAACGGAATAGTACCAGCCATTATTGCAAATATTCCAATTAAGGAAGTAAAGCATAGTTCTGAGAAATAGGGCTATTTAGGAGTTTTTATGACTAAAATATTTGAAACTTTAAAAAGTTACAAATTCAGACATTTTAATATAAGATTATTGATTTGGGTATGCGCGCTTACCACCATTGGAATATTTGTAATTGCAAGTGCAACCGACTCTGATGTATATGAGAAAAAGCAGATTATGGGATTTGCTGCCGGATTAGTTGTAATGTTTATGGCAACATTCATAAGTTACAAATTTCTTCTAAAGTTTTACTGGGTTTTCTATCTCATTAATCTTGCGCTGCTGATTTGGGTAAAGGTAGCCGGAGCATATAGAATGGGCGCAACTAGATGGATTGATTTAGGTTTTACACAATTACAGCCATCTGAGTTTACAAAAATATTTTTAATCTTTTTCTTTGCCAGGTATCTTTATAAATATAAAGATAAGTTAAATACACTGCCTGTTATCGGAGGAGCAGTTTTATTATTTGCCATTCCTCTGGCTTTGGTTCTTAAACAGCCTGATTTATCTACAAGTATTGTTATATCATTATCTTTTTGTGGAATACTGTATATAGCAGGACTAAGTTATAAGATAATTGGTGGTATATTAGCAGTAGCAGTTCCTGTGGTAATAGTACTTATATATCTGTTGATGCAGCCTAATCAGCAGATTTTAGAAGAATATCAGTATAATCGAATCATTGGTTTTTATGACGAAAATAATGAAGTCGCTGCAAGAATAAATTACCAGCAGAAAAATTCCATTATGGCTATAGGTTCAGGTGGACTCTGGGGAAAAGGATTAAATAATAATACAACCACCAGTGTTAAAAATGGTAATTATATTTCTGAGCCACAGACAGACTTTATATTCTGTATTGTTGGTGAGGAACTGGGGTTTGTTGGATCTTCAGCAGTTATTATTTTACTTTTATTAATTATTATTGAATGTTTTTACATGGGTGCGAATGCACCTGATTTGTCAGGACGGCTAATTGCATGTGGATTTGGTTTTTTGCTGGCAATTCAGTCATTTGTCAATATAGGTGTTGTTACTATGATAATACCTAATACAGGATTGCCGCTTCCATTTGTGAGTTATGGTCTTAGTTCTTTATTAAGCCTTTTTGCATGTGTAGGTGTAATTCTGAATATTGGACTTCAGAGAAAAGAAATTATATAACTGTAGGAGGTATCTTATGAATATTGGATTAATAGCACACAATTCAAAGAAAAAACTTATGCAAAATCTATGTATTGCATATCGTGGTATTTTATGCAAAAACGAATTATATGCCACAGAAACAACAGGACGTCTGATAGAAGAAGTTGCAAATCTTACCGTTCACAAATTCTTAGCCGGACATCTTGGCGGTGTTCAGCAAATGTGTTCGCAAATTGAACAAAATCAAATTGATATGATAATATTTATTCGTGATCCACAAACACCGCAATCCCATGAGCCTGATATTAACAATATATTTAGGTTGTGTGATATGCATAATATTCCATTAGCTACAAATTTGGCTACAGCAGAATTATTAATAAAATCTCTTGAAAGAGGAGATTTGGATTGGCGTGATATTTATAGATAGATTATATCTTTATATTAATAAAAACCTGCATTTGCGCAGGTTTTTATTGTGTATATTCTATTCGGCTATATCTCTTACTCTGCCAAACATACTTATAAGATATAAGCCACATATTCCAACTACAGCATAAACTATTCTTGACAATAATGTCATATTACCGAATAGAAATGCCACAAGGTCTAATCTGAAGAACCCAATTAGCCCCCAGTTGACTGCACCGATAATTGCTATTGCCAGTATAGTATAATCTAAACCTTTTGAATTCATTTTAAAATCATCCTTTCTATATGATAATCTATATAATCTAGTATAAACAAATATACTAATAAATAGTTTGGTAAATTTTTCATTTTTTTAATGTTTTTATAATATTGCATTGACTTAAACCTAAGATTATTAGATAATAATATGAAGCGGATTAATCAGGGAGGATACGATGAAATCTAAAAATAAACGAATTGTAAGATACAGAAAACCAATAAATATTAATATTGGCATGATAATTTTAACACTTGTTTTTTTATACCTGGGCATAAATTGTATTATTTATATTTCAAGGGATAAAGTATCCATATATGAAGTTGCCAAAGGACAGAGCGAATTAGTACAAGGCATTAATACTACAGGTATTGCATTAAGGACAGAAACTGTTACTAGTGCTCCGGCTTCCGGTTACATTAACTATTATGTAAAGGAAGGCACAAGAGTATGTGTTGGAAATACATTATATACAATTGATGAAAATGGAGACTTTTCCGAAAAACTTGAAAGTGCTGCTGAGAATGATTCAACGCTTTCATCAGCAAATATTGCTGAAATTAAAACAGATATTTCTAAATTTGTCAATACATATGATGTTCAAAACTTTAGTGATGTTTATGATTTTAAATATAATTTAGATGCTACTCTTCTTGAGAGTATTAATTTGAATTCTATGGCAGCAATTAATGCGTCATTAACAGAAAATGGCGGAGCAGCATTATCCATTAATAAAGCTGAGCGTTCAGGGATAGTGGAATTCTATACAGACGGATTTGAAAGTATTGCTAAAGATGCTATTACAGATGCTTCGTTTAATGAAAGTGCTTATAAAAAAAGTGCTATTTTGTCAGGAAACAGTGTTGAAAGCGGAAAACCTATATATAAAACGATTGACAACGAAGAATGGGAGGTAATTATTCCTTTATCAAAAGAACAATCAGAAGCATACAAGGAAATTAGTGTTGTAGAAGTAAATTTTCCATCGGAAAAAATCACTACATCAGCTTATTTTAGTATAATTAACAATAATGATTCTTATTATGGTGTAATTGGTTTGCGTCGATATATGCTGCAGTTTGCAGATAAAAGATTTGTTGATATAAAAATTAGCGGAGATATGGCAGAAGGATTAAAAATTCCAAAAACATCTATTACAGAAAAAGATTTTTATACAATTCCATCTGAATATCTAACTAACGGTGGTGAATCGGGTAAATCGAAATCAGGTTTCCAAAAACAAATTATATCAGATGGTGAATCATTAGTTGAATTTACTCCTGCAAATATTATTTGTATTAAAGATGATATTTGCTATATAGATTCGACAACTGAATTAACTAAAGGAGATGTTGTTGTGAAACCCGATTCAGGTGATAAATATCAAATTGATAATACAGCCTCACTAAAAGGTGTCTATAATGTTAATACCGGGTATACAACATTCAGATATGTGGAAATCCTTTCAGATAAAAATGGTTATTATATCGTTGAATCCGGCTCAAAATACGGATTACAGGTATATGATCAGATTGTTTTAAATGCCTCTTTAGTAAAAGAGAATCAGGTTATTTTTAAATAAAAGGAGTTGTGAAATCAATGATTAAAGACAATATAATTAAAGTTAAGGAACAGATTAAGAAAGCCTGTGATAAAGTTAACAGGGATTATTCAGAAGTAACATTAATTGCAGTCAGTAAGACAAAACCTGTTTCTTATATTGAAGAAGCTTATTCTACAGGTACACGTGACTTTGGGGAAAATAAGGTTCAGGAATTGGATGATAAATATCCTGTTTTACCAAAGGATATTAAATGGCATCTTATTGGACATCTCCAACGTAATAAAGTTAAATATATCGTCGACAAAGTTAATCTGATACATTCTGTTGACTCTGTAAGACTTGCAGAACAGATAAGTATTGAGGCAATAAAGAAAAATGTAACTGTTAATATTTTAGTTCAGATAAATGTGGCAAATGAAGACACAAAATTTGGTTTAAGTGAAGATGAAACAATTGCTATTGTAAAAGAAATAAGTATATTAGACAACATTCATATCAAAGGATTGATGACAATAGCACCATTTACTGATAATCCTGAAAGTAACCGTGTATATTTCAGAGAATTAAAGAGACTTTCAAATAAAATTGACAGTTTAAATATTCAAAATGTTGAAATGACTGAATTGTCAATGGGAATGACTGGTGATTATGAGGTAGCAGTAGAAGAAGGTGCAACTTTAGTCAGAGTAGGAACAGGTATATTTGGCAGCAGAAACTATAATATCTAGACTAAAAATCAAGATAAACTGTTGACATAAATAAGAAAAACAACGATAATAGTAATAATAATATTATATGGTAATGATTTAATCATATACCAAGTGGAGGTTAAATTTATGAGTATAACTGATAAGTTTTTAAGTTTTATGAAATTGAATGATGATGACGATTATGATGATGATTATGATGATGAAGAAGAATATGAAATGCCTAAAAAGTCTAAACCTTCAAAGAGGTTTTCAGATAATGATATAGATGATTTTTCTGTTAAAGACACTCCTAAATCTGTATCAAGACCTAAACAGGTAAAACCAAAGGTTGTTCCAATGCGCAGCAAAAATGGAATGGAAGTATGTGTAATAAAGCCGGCAACAATTGAAGATGGCAGAGAAATAACAAATACACTTGTCTCCGGACGAGCTGTAGTTTTAAATCTGGAGGGTATTCATGTAGAACTCGCACAGAGAATAATTGACTTTACTTCCGGCTCATGTTTTGCAATTGACGGCAATATGCAGAAAGTTTCTAATTACATATTTATTGCAACACCACCATCTGTAGAGATTTCAGGAGATTTTCAGGAAATCCTTAATGGTAATGCAAATGTAACTGAAATGTAATTGAGGTGAGAAATGTCTGTTAGAATACCGGTAAGATTTAATAATAAACCATGTTATGAGATTTTAATTGAGAATAATTATGAAAATTTATTTTCTGAAATTAATAAATTTGAAATAAAAAATAGAAATATCTGTATTGTTACGGAATTAAATGTTGGTCCGATTTATGCTGAAAACTTGAAAGAACGTTTAAGCACTATGTGTAAGGATGTGTATATATTTCAGTTTAAGGCAGGTGAAGCAAGTAAAAACCTTGATACGGTATATGAATTATATGCATATCTTATAGATAAGAAATTTGACAGAAATGATATGCTGCTTGCATTAGGCGGAGGTGTAACTGGTGACTTAACAGGATTTACCGCTGCCACTTATTTAAGAGGAGTTCGTTTTATTCAACTTCCAACTTCACTGTTAGCTCAGGTTGACAGCAGTATAGGTGGAAAAACAGGTGTTGATTTTAATGGATATAAGAATATGGTTGGAGCGTTCTATCAGCCGGTTCTTGTTTATATCAATTTAAGTACACTTAAGTCACTGCCTGAACGTGAATATTTATCCGGCATGGGTGAGATAATAAAACACGGCTTTATTAAGGATAAAGGATATCTTAACTGGCTTAATGATAATTACGAACATATTCTTGCATTAGAATATGATTCATTGGAATATATGATAAGTGAAAGTTGTATGATTAAACGTTCGGTTGTGGAATATGATCCTAAAGAAACCCTTGGTGAAAGGGCATTGCTTAATTTTGGTCATACTCTTGGTCATGCTATTGAAAAGAATTCAGATTTTTCATTACTTCATGGCGAGTGTGTCACATTAGGAATGCTTTCTGCATTAGAAATATCTTTTGCAAAGGGCTATATTACTAAAGAAACTGTTGCTTTTGGAAAAAGTATTATTAAAAAATTTATGCTTCCTGAAACAGCAGCCGGTTTATCAAAAGATTCAGTTGTGGAAACAACTAAATCAGATAAGAAAATGGATTCTGATAAAATTAAGTTTATACTTCTTAAGAATCTCGGAACTGCAATCATAGATACTTCAGTAACTGACGAAGAGATGTATAAGTCTCTTTCTGATATTGTATTGTAATTGAAAGGAACATAATTTAATATTATGTTATTTTGTATATGAATAAAAAAAAATGTCTTAAATATTCAGTGCTTAGTATATTGACAATATTTCTTATCTTGTTTGATCAATTTGCTAAGCATTTGGTAGTTAATAAATTAGATTTGGAAAAGAATCATACGGTCATACACAATATATTTTCTTTTGAATATCTTGAAAATAGAGGTATCGCATTTGGTATTATGTCAGGTAAAATGACACTTATTACTATTGTGGTACTTATTGTAGTTATGTTGATTGTTTACATGGTATTTGCATTAGAAAATGCTATTAGCCAAAATAGCAGGTTGTTTTTCAAATTTTCTTTTATACAAGTGCTTTGTTCTTTTATGATTGCAGGAGCAATTGGTAACCTTATTGACAGAATCAGGTTGGGATATGTAATAGATTTTATTAAATTTGATTTTGTCGATTTTCCAACATTTAATGTTGCTGATTGTTATGTAACTGTTGCAACGGTTCTGCTATTTATTACACTTATGTTTTTTACAAAAGAAGAAGAACTGAATTCAATTTCAAGAATTAAATCAAAAAAGAATTAAGATTAGGAAGTTAGATTAAATGAATGGTTTTTATAATAAAATTACCGTTGATGTCCTGCACGATGGTAAACGAATTGATAAATACATTTCTGATTTATATCCGGATATTTCCCGTACACATATCCAGAAATTGATTTCAGAAAAACATATATTAGTTAATGGCTCGGTCGTTAAGTCGAATTACAAAACATGTACTGATGATATTATATCTGTAGAGATACCAGAGGCTATTGACCCACAGATTTTAGCAGAGGATATTCCTTTGGACATTCTCTATGAAGATAGTGATGTTATTGTTATTAATAAGCCAAAACAAATGGTTGTACATCCCGCAAGAGGACATTATTCAGGCACCTTGGTTAATGCACTTTTATATCATTGCAAAGGTGATTTATCGAGAATAAACGGAATAATGAGACCGGGTATAGTTCACCGGATAGATATGGATACCACAGGAGCTATTGTAGTTTGTAAAAATGATTTTGCGCATAATAGTTTAGCCGAACAATTAAAGGCTCATACAATTACAAGACGCTATGAAGCGATTGTTCATAACGTTATTAAAGAAGATTTAGGTACTGTAAATGCTAAAATTGGCAGACATCCTAATAATCGTCTTAAAATGGAAGCTAATGTTAATAATGGTAAAGAAGCCATTACTCATTACAAAGTCTTAGATAGATTTAAGAATTTTACTCATATTGAATGTATTTTAGAAACCGGCAGAACTCATCAAATCCGAGTTCATATGTCAAGTATAGGTTTTCCTTTATTAGGTGATACAGTGTATGGACCATCACATTGTCCATACAAATTAACAGGTCAGACATTACATGCAAGAATTCTTGGATTTAAACATCCAAGAACAAATGAATATATGGAATTTGAAGCTCCTTTACCAGAATATTTTGTACATTTACTTAAAATATTACCACGTAACTAGTTAACAAAATTTATTTTTGGAGGTGTTTTGTATGGATAAACATACTATTATTACAATTGGAAGACAATATGGAAGCGGCGGAAGAGAGATTGGTCAAAAACTTGCCACACAGCTTGGTATTAAGTGTTATGACAGTGAATTACTTTCCATTGCATCTAGAGAAAGCGGATTGTGCGAAGAAGTCTTCAAGGCACATGATGAAAAACCAACGAATAGTTTTCTATATTCGCTTGTAATGGATACATATCATCCTTATGGTTCGGGCGGCATGATTGATGTACCTTTGAGTCAGAAAATTTTTCTGGCACAATTTGAGGCAATTAAAAATATTGCTAAAAAAGAAAGTTGTGTATTCGTTGGCCGTTGTGCTGATTATGCCTTGCAGGATGATTATAATATACTCAGCGTATTTATAACCAGTGATATGGATTCAAAAGTTGAACGTATATGCAAACGTAATAATGTTACACCATCAAAAGCTCGGGAAATGATTATTAAAACGGATAAAAAACGAGCAGGTTATTATAATTACTATACAAATAAAAAATGGGCAAACAGTTCTTCATATGATTTATGTATAAATAGTGGAAAAACAGGTATTGAAAACGCCGTCAGACTAATTATTAATTATCTTGATTTGCCGGCTGATAAATAATTATAAGATATATAGAAGCAGTTGTTTGGTTACAGATATAACTATTCGCAAAACCGTACCCAGTTTAACGAAAACGAAATAATAATTTATGTAGAGGTAGTTGATGGAGTGCAACATAAAATATACCAAAACGGAGCACGACGTTTATCAACTATTTGTTAAATAGGGGGTTTTGCGAAAATGGAACGAACGAAGTGAGTGTAATGTTAGTTTGACTAAGCCAAAGAGGAATTATAATATCTATGAATTACATAATTGTAATGTTTGTAATTTAGCCGAAATGATAAACAATGAATTATGGGAAGTAGGCAAGTGGTGGCTTTATGCGTTGCATTGCCCCACTTGACTATTTCAGAAATTGTTCAATTTCAAAATCAGTGTAATGATATATCTTCTAATCTGCATTTAAAAAGAAGATACAGAAAGAAACTTATAAAGTAAGTTTTATTTATTTATAAGTTTATGCTTATGTTTCCCTGTTGCATAGAGTTCTTTGAACTCTATACTTGACTATAGCAACAATATATAATCATTAATAAATAAATAGATAAAATAAATAGATAAATAGATAAAATAAATAGATAAATAGATAAAATAAATAGATAAATAGATAAA
>CAZQRO010000004.1:0-7427 GCA_964595785.1 uncultured Eubacterium sp. | reverse complement strand
GATATAACTATTCGCAAAACCATAGTTTAACGAATAGTTAGTGTAGCCAAATGGCTGCTTTTCTGTTATAATACTATTTGATAAGGATTTGATATATAATATTTATATATTTCCAGTATTACAATTACAAATATAATTATATTTTTATAATTATATTTTGATAAATTAAGGAATGAGGTTTACATATGGAATTACAAAAATTATACAGTTATACAAGACGTGCTTTAGAACAATATAATATGATTAATGATAATGATAAAATTGCTGTTGGTGTATCAGGCGGCAAAGACAGTCTGACTCTTTTATATGCACTAAGTGGATTGAGAAGATTTTATCCAAAACATTTTGAACTGGTTGCTATTTCAGTTGATTTGGGATTTGGAATTCAAGATTTTAGTGAAATTCGTAAGTTATGCGATGAGCTTAATGTTCCGCTGCATATCGTACCAACAGAAATTAATCAAATTGTATTTATTGACAGAAAAGAATCTAATCCATGTTCATTATGTGCTAAGATGCGTAAAGGCGCTTTAAATGATAAAGCTAAAGAACTTGGCTGCAATAAAATTGCTTATGCACATCATAAAGATGATATAATTGAAACTATGATGCTATCGCTAATCTATGAAGGCAGGTTTCATTCATTTTCACCTGTTACATATTTAGACCGTACGGAATTATATGTGATACGACCTCTAATGTTTATTAATGAATCTGAAATAATCGGATTTAAGAATAGATATAATCTTCCTGTGGCTAAGAATCCATGTCCTGCAGATGGTCATACCAAACGGGAATATGTCAAAAGTCTTATAAGTCAGCTTAATTATGAGAATCCCGGGGTTAAGGAACGTATGTTTAGTGCAATAGTTGGAAGTAATATTAAAGGCTGGGGTGACATTAATGGCTGCAAATAACAAAACAAACAACAACAGAAACTATCATGATCAGTTAGATATAAATAATGATTTAAAATTAAGGCAAATGCTAAAGGATTTGCCTAATTTCTGTATGGCTTTCTTCAGAGGAATTGAACCGACCACCTCATCAAGGACACGTATAGCTTATGCATATGACTTAGGGATTTTCTTTAATTTCATTAAAGATAACAACCCATCTTTTTCGAATACAGAAATTAAGGACTTAAAGATATCCTTATTAGATGAAATTACTGTTAATGATATTGAAGAATATTTAGATTATCTTAAAATATATTCTAAAGATGATTCCGAACATACTAATAAAGAAAAAGGTATTAAAAGAAAACTATCTTCTCTTAAATCCTTTTATAATTATTATTTTTGTAATCAGTTAATAAATGAAAATCCGGCAGCCAAGGTTCGTGTACCAAAAATGCATGAATCTGAAATTATCAGACTTGATGTCGATGAGATTGCCGCATTACTTGATGAAGTTGAATCTGGTGATAAGCTTACCAAATCACAAAAGAAATTTCACGAAAGAACAAAATTACGTGACATAGCACTACTTACACTTCTTCTTGGAACTGGTATGCGTGTTTCTGAATGTGTTGGTATTGACATAAATGACATTGATTTCAAGAACACAGGTATAAAAATCCGTCGTAAAGGTGGTTATGAGTCGGTAATATATTTTAGTGATGAGGTTGAGAAAGTTTTACTCAATTATCTCGAATACAGAAAAACTATTCCTGCAATGCCGGGACATGAAAACGCTTTCTTCTTATCTTTACAAAATAAGAGATTAGGTGTTCGCTCTGTTGAAAATCTTGTTAAGAAATATGCCGGATTAATCACTTCACTCAAACATATAACGCCTCATAAGCTTCGTAGTACATATGGTACCAACCTATATAAAGAGACAGGTGATATTTATCTTGTTGCAGATGTCCTCGGACATAAAGATGTAAATACTACCAGAAAACATTATGCTGCCATCGAAGACGAACGCAGGCGGGATGCTAGAAATAAAGTTATTCTTAGAGAAAAAAAAGATTAATTATTAAAATAATAAATTGTCAGATAATTGCCTGCGTGAATAGTATCTGTATCAATGTTATTCATCTTCTTTAAATCTTTAATATATTTCTTAATGGAAACACCTTTATCCGGTCTGTACTCTTCAGCAATTGACCAAAGAGAATCTCCTTCTTCTATCAGTATACTTGTATAATACTTCTCTCTGTTTGTTGAGGTACTATTTTCTTTTGCATCAGTCTTTTGAGCAAATGAGAAAATCATTACACTAACTAAAACAACTAAGACGACAACTATAGAATATATATTTTTCTTTTTCATAAATACCACCATACCCTTTCTTTTGCTAAGAACAAATGTTCTTTATGCTTTATATTATACATATCGAACATTTGTTTGTCAATGTTTTTTTCGAACATTTGTTTGATTATTTCTATTATGTATGATATAATTTATCTATATTAAAAATGAACTACATTTATGAAAGGAAACATTTATATTAACAAGAATAAATGTTATGGTAAATATTATATGGAATACGGAAAAATAACTAATAAACAAAAAGAAATTTTGGATTATATTAAAGCAGAGATTGTTAATCGTGGCTATCCACCGACGGTAAGAGACATTTGTTCTGCTGTTAATCTCAAGTCTACCTCTTCTGTACATTCACATCTGGCTACATTAGAACGTGAAGGATATATCATAAGAGATAAGACCAAACCAAGAGCTATAGAAATTGTTGATGATTCATTTAATTCTTCGAGATGTGAAATTATTAATATTCCTATTGTAGGACGTGTTGCTGCCGGAGAACCTATTTTAGCTGTACAGAATATAGAGAATTATTTTCCTATTCCGGCTGAATTTTTACATAATAGGATAACCTTTATGCTTAAGATAAAGGGCGAAAGTATGATTAATGCCGGTATTTTTGATGGAGATACAATTATTGTAGAAGAGTGTGATACAGCTCATAATGGAGAAATTATTGTTGCACTGGTGGATGATTCTGCAACAGTTAAAACTTTTTATAAAGAAGATGGACATATTCGTCTTCAGCCTGAAAATGACTATATGGAACCGATTATTGTAAATGAGTGTAAAATTGTAGGAAAGTATATTGGCCTTGTAAGAATGCTTTTATAATTTTCTGTGCAGACTCGAAAAATAACCTGTTATATGATAAATATATATTATCTATAACAGGTTATTTTTTATATACATATGAAAATTCTTATTGTTTTAGGTTAAAACGCTTAAGTTAAAACACCTTTGCTGCTTGTAAACAATTCAATTATACTGTTTTATAAAGACTCAATTTCTACTGTATTGCCATCTTTCCAAAGTCTTTCAAGATCATAAAATAGTCGGTCTTCCTGATTAAACACATGCACTATAATATCACTATAATCTAATAAAATCCAATTAGCTGTAGAATATCCTTCTACATGTTTCGTATATATTTTATCCTTTCCAAGTTCTTCTTCAACTGAATCTACCATGGCCTGAACCTGGCTTTTATTTGTTCCGCCGGCTATTACTAAATAATCAGCCAATACTGAAATTTTTCTTATATCAATAATTTTTATATCAATGCCTTTTTTTTCTTCTAAGGCGCTATAAATAACTTTAACCTTTTCTGATGTTGTCATAATTGTTATCTATTCCTTTCTATTATTTTATTTCTTTTCCTTGTAAATTTTTTCATAGTAATTAAAAGCTTTCTGCGTATGTGAGTCTATAAGAATATTCTTTTCTTTAAGATAGTTAAGAGTGTCTTTCATTATTTCATAAACAGCTGTATCAATATCGTCAAAAGCAACTTTTCTTATATACGTAAGATTTGATGCCTTGTATCTGTTTGGCTCAATATAATCAGCCACAAAAATAATTTTTTCTAACATAGTCATTTCACAACTGCCTGTAGTATGTTTTAAAATAGCATTAATTATTTCCTTATCCTGAATTCCATATTTATTCATGGCAATAAATGCTCCTAATTTCGCATGCAGCAAATATGGCTGAGCCTTTTCAGTTTCGTTGATACTTATATTATGATCAAGACATTTTTTTAGTTTTTTATCGTCCGGAATACATTTTGCACAATCATGTAAAAGTCCGGCAACCTTAGCTTTTTCTAAATCTACTTCGTATTTCATGGCAAGACATATTGCTGTATAGGAAACCCCGAGAGTATGCTGATATCTGTCTTTATCCAATGAGTTTTTTAAATCCCTTGTAATATTTTTAAAATTTCTATTCATGCGTAATTTCCTTCTTTCAACCATGTAAAATAATAATATTTTCGTTTAGATATATAATTTATTATTAATTATATATCTTTCAACTTTTTCGTCAACTAAATATCTGATAGACTTATTATTTTTTACAAAATTACGAATATCACTTGAAGATACATTAATCATCGGTGCTTTTATATATTCAATTTTGACTTTATATTTATTTTCCAGATAACCTATTTTTTCAACAACTTTCTTATCAGAATAATCTCTGTCAGCTACAACAACTGTGCATAACTTAAATATTTCATCCGGTTTATGCCATGTTTCAATAGCTAATAAAGAATCTGCACCCATAATAAAATAAATATTTATGTCTTTTTTTCTTTCTCTGATTAAATGTAAAGTGTCCGCCGTATAAATTATTCCTAAACGTCTCATCTCAAAATCCGAAAATTCAAATTTATCGTTATTCTCTACAGATAATTTGACCATATTTTCCCTATGAAAATTATCTGTTATACTATTTTTATCCTTATGTGGCGGATATCCTGAAGGCATAAAAAATACTTTATCAAGATTAAGTGTTTCTAAGGCTGCTTGTGCAATAATTAAGTGTCCTATATGAATAGGATCAAGCGTTCCGCCAAGAATACCTATATTTTCCACTTTATTACTCATATACATCAATCCATTCTAAATATTATTTCAATTCAATCTTCGGATTAGTCTTTGATGGTCTGTATAACACAATCTTCTTGCCAATAACCTGCACCACTTCTGAATTAGTTCTTCCGGCAATGGTGTTTGCAATATTCATGGGATTATCCATACAATTCTTTAAAACATTAATTTTAATTAATTCCCTTGCTTCAAGAGCCTCATCAATTCCGGCAGTCAACTCCGGAGTAACAATCGCTTTTCCTATCTGGTAAATTGGCTGAATCGTACTTGCCATACTTCGTAAATATGCTCTTTGCTTACTTGTCATATGCGATTTCCTTTCTTTAAATTATAATGTATTCATTGTCGTTTACATAAAATAATTATGTTAACTATTGTTGGTTTCTATTTGTAATACTCAAATTCATGTCCATATATTTTAACGGTATCACCTTCCTGAATGCCTAATTCTTCAAGTTCCTCTAAAATTCCATTATCTTTCATGAAATTCTGGAAGAAAACAAAACCTTTTTCGGCTTCAAGGTTAGTGTAACCCAGCATTCTTTCAATTCTTGGTCCTTCGATAGAAAAAAGGCCATCTTCAACTCTTTCAACTGTATATGGTTCATCAGGATTATCCTGATATCTTCCCGGAAAATATTCCTGTTCAAATACAACCGGTTCACTATCCATATTCTCTAGCATATCATTTACAGTATACAAAAGTTCTTTCAGCCCTTTACCACTGACTGCTGAAATGCCAAACACCTTTATTCCTTTTGGTTCGAATTCAGCTTTCAATTTATCTACAGGACTTTCGTCACCTTCATAAATTGCATCAATCTTATTAGCTGCAATTACTTGAGGTCTTTTCATTAATTCAGGATTATATGCTAATAGTTCAGCATTAATCTTATTAATATCCTCAATCGGATCACGTCCTTCTGTGGATGCAGCATCAACCATATGAATAAGAACCTTTGTTCTCTCTATGTGTTTTAAGAACTCGTGTCCTAATCCGATACCTTCAGAAGCACCTTCTATCAATCCCGGAATATCTGCAATTACAAAACCTTTATTTCCATCTAAGTCTACCACACCAAGATTAGGATTTAAAGTTGTAAAATGATAATTTGCAATCTTTGGTCTTGCATTAGTTACTCTGGAAAGCAAAGTGGATTTTCCTACATTTGGATATCCTACAAGTCCAACATCTGCAATAACCTTTAATTCAAGCCTTACATATAATTCCATTGATTTCTGACCCGGCTGCGCATATTTCGGCACCTGCATGGTTGCTGTTGCATAATGCTGATTGCCCTTACCGCCTCTTCCACCATTTAGGATAACTATTTTTTTAGAAGAGTCAGACATATCAGCAATAACTTTACCAGACTCATCTTCTTTAATAATAGTACCAAGAGGTACTTTCAATATCAAATCTTCACCATCTTTACCATGCTGGTTTTTCTTGCCGCCATCTTCTCCAGATTGTGCTACATATTTTCTAACATGTCTAAAATCAGTAAGAGTATTTAATCCTTCGTCTACAATAAATATTATATCACCGCCGCGGCCACCATCACCGCCATCAGGACCGCCGTTCGGAACATATAATTCTCTTCTGAAACTTACGTGTCCGTCTCCACCTTTTCCTGATTTTATAAATATTTTCGCACTATCCGCAAACATGTTTTCACCATGCCTTTCTTTAACTGCATTACTACATTAATTCAAATAATTCACTGTTCTATTCTGTATAAGTATAAGTTATCAGCTTATCTTTTATTACTACAAAAAATGGCTTCAAACCATAGGATTTGAAGCCAAAATTAATTATTCTGCTACTGGAACAATAGAAACCTGTTTCTTATCTCTACCTTTTCTTTCAAATCTAACAACACCATCTACTAAAGCAAATAATGTGTCATCTCCACCGCGTCCAACATTCACACCAGGATGAATCTTTGTTCCACGCTGTCTATAAAGAATGTTACCAGCTTTAACAAACTGTCCGTCTGCTCTTTTTGCACCTAATCTCTTAGATTCTGAATCTCTACCATTTTTTGTAGATCCAACACCTTTTTTATGAGCAAAAAACTGAAGGTTCATTTTTAACATAGTTTACACCTCCTTGAAAACTATTCTAATGTATTTTTCATTGTCTTCCTGAACTCCTGTAATGCCAAGCACCAAAGAATCCATTAAAATTTTCGACTCTTTACTCAATTTATCCGTTAACCGAAACTTCATATATCCTGACTCTTCATCAGAATCAAAATCAAAAGTATCATTTGTAAACTGTTCAATAGAATTAATTGTATTAATAGCCAATACTGAAACCGATGCACAGACAATATCTTTGCCATATTTATCAGAACCGGCATGTCCTTTAAACATAAATCCCACAAATTGATCAGAGGAGTCTTTATAAATCGTTACATTTACCATTCAAAGCACCTTATTAAGCGTTGATTTTATCAATCTTAACTTCAGTATAAGCCTGTCTGTGACCATTCTTCTTATGATATCCGGTCTTTCTCTTGTACTTGTAAACGATAAC
>CAZQRO010000003.1:0-49463 GCA_964595785.1 uncultured Eubacterium sp. | reverse complement strand
GCAGCACAATTATAATCATAACATTTCATAAACAGAATTATTACCGTAACATTTCTGCTTGACTTTAAGAATTTATTTTATATAATAATAAAAGGGAATGAGGTTCTCCCTTAGTGAAAATAACACTTAAACCGCTATTATAGGCTGATGACTTCTGCGAAATAACGCAGGAATTATCAGCTTTATTGTTATACAGGATGATGTGGTGCTCAAATATATATAATCACGATATTATTCATCAGATTGAACAAAAGATTCATTCTTTTGTTTAATTTGATGAATATAAACATAATTTATAATATTTGCCCCCATCACAAGATGTGGTCAAAAGGTGTATCACTGATAGCGTTTTGTTCTTTTATAGAAAATTGAATCATATGAGAGAAAAAATTTCGTGAGAGAAAAAACAGAAAAGGAGAAATTGAAAAATATGTTACTTAGTATTTCATTAATTCTGCTTGTGGGAATGTTTGCAGGATGGATATGTTCGAAATTAAAACTGCCGGGTTTGATTGGAATGATATTAACAGGAATTGTTTTGGGACCATTTGTATTAAATCTCATTGATAATTCAATATTAAGCATTTCTCCGGAATTAAGAAAGATTGCACTTATAATCATATTGACAAGGGCAGGTCTTACATTGAAGCTTAGTGATTTAAAGAAAATAGGACGTTCGGCGGTGATGATGTGCTTTGTACCTGCTGCGTTTGAAATCATCGGAATGGTTATATTAGCTCCCCGTATATTAGGAGTAAGCACATTAGAGGCGGCAATAATGGGGGCGGTTGTGGGAGCAGTGTCACCGGCAGTAATTGTACCTAAAATGATAAAGTTAATGGAAGAGAATTATGGAAATAAAAAGGGCATTCCGCAGCTTATTTTAGCTGGAGCATCAGTAGATGATGTATTTGTCATTGTCCTGTTTACGGCATTTACTTCATTGGCAGCAGGAGAAAAAATATCCATAATTAGTTTTGTAAATATTCCGGTTTCTATAATATTAGGAGTAGTAATTGGTTTATTAATCGGATATGTACTTGCTGTTTTGTTTGAGAAATGCCATATGAGAGATACTGTGAAAGTACTGATATTTCTTTCAATTTCATTTATTCTGGTTGCGTTAGAAGATAAGTTGACCATTGCCATAACATTTTCATCACTTATTGCGGTAATGTTTATTGGTGTTGCATTGCAAAAGAAGAAAAAAGCGGTCACTAAAAGACTATCCGTGAAGTTTAATAAATTATGGGTATGTGCGGAGGTACTTTTGTTCGTGCTTGTAGGTGCAACGGTTGACATAAACTATGTGTCTAAAGCCGGAATTGCAGCAGTGATACTTATATTTGGGGTGCTTATATTTAGAATGGGGGGAGTAATAATTTGCTTAATACACACAGACTTTACGGTAAAAGAAAGATTATTCTGTGTAATAGGATATATGCCTAAAGCAACAGTTCAGGCGGCTATTGGAGGAGTTCCGCTTGCAATGGGCTTAAATTGTGGAAATATTGTATTGACGGTTGCAGTGTTTGCAATATTGATAACGGCACCATTAGGAGCCATACTCATTGATGCATCATATAAAAAGTTACTTAGTAAAGATACCTTTTGATCCCGGCATCATTCTAAATACAGTGAAAAATGCAATTGTAGAAAATGTATATATTTGATATAATCAACTTGAATAGTGTAATTGTTTAGAAATTAGTTTGAAAATTATTGGGATTTACATGGTATGGCATATTTAATAACGTCAATGATTCTGAACAGATACTAAATAATGATATTAGGAGAATAGATAAAAAGAAATGAAAATTATAATAATTGGATGTGGAAAAGTTGGTACAACACTTGCAGTACAGTTATGCCGCGAGAATAATGATATATGTGTTATTGATACTGATAGTACCAGAATTCAGTCACTTTCCACAGTAAATGATGTTATTGGAATATGTGGAAACGGTAGTAATTATGCAGTTTTAAAAGAGGCGGGAATAGCTGAGACTGACTTGCTGATTGCGGTTACGGAGTCAGATGAATTGAATCTGCTTTGCTGTGTAATCGCACAGAAAGCGAGCAATTGCAGGATGATTGCAAGAGTAAGAAATCCGGTATATGAATTAGAGAGTGAATTTCTTCAGAAGGAACTTGGTTTGTCAATGATTATTAATCCTGAATTACTTGCAGCACAGGAAATGTTTCAGCTTCTATGTTTTCCTAATGCTAGTGAGATTGGTTTTTTCTCAAAAGGGCAGGTGGAAATGATACGATATCGCATTCCGCATGATTCTATATTACATAATATGTCCATAAGGGATATTTCAGCAAAACTGAGTCTTGATTTACTTATATGTCTTGTCGAAAAAGATGGCAGAGTATTCAGCCCTAAGGGAGATACGATAATTGAAAGCGGTGAGATGATTTCAGTTCTGGCAACTAGAAAAACCGCTGTGGAATTTTTTCATAAAATTAAAGCTAACAAAAATACAGTTAAAAATACAATGATTATCGGCGGCGGTAAAATAGCGGTATATCTATCTAAGATGCTTTCAAAAACTAATATAAAAGTAAAAATAATAGAACAAAATGAGAAACGTTGTGAAGAATTAAATGAGATTCTGCCCGAGGTAACAGTTGTCTGCGGCGATGGAAGTGACAGGGAAATATTGAAAGAAGAACGAATAGAGTTAATGGATTCATTTGTAGCACTGACTAATTTTGATGAGGAAAATATTCTGCTGTCATTATATGCAATGAAGATGGTAGATAGAAAAGTGCTTACTAAAATAAACAGATTCCAGTTAAATGAGGTAGTGTATAATTTGAATCTTGACAGTGTAATTTATCCGAGGAATCTTACTACGGAGAAAATTATACGGTATGTACGTTCGAAAAAAAATTCCAGCCGAAGCAATAACATTAAGACTTTATATAGATTATATGAGGATAAGGCAGAAGCATTAGAATTTGAAATTGAAGAAGAATCGGTATTGACAAATGTTCCATTACATAAACTTAAGTTTAAGGAAAATGTATTGATTGGGTGCATTACTAGAAATGGCAAAGTAATTATTCCTAAAGGAAATGATGAAATACGTGTTGGAGATTCTATTATTGTAGTAACGACGAGACTTGGTCTGCAGGATTCATTAGATATTATCTAGTATAAAATCTGATAAATAACTGCTTATAAAGAGTAGAAAAAATATTCGTTGTGATATGGAGGAAAGAGTGAAAAATAAATTTTTATTCAACAAGTTTTTACTGCGCAAAACTTGCACTATTAGTTGACTCCTAAAGAACAGTCGCAGCATGAGGTGAAAGATGAATCATTCAATGATAAAATATATAGTGGGGAAAGTTTTGGCAACAGAAGGTTTATTGTTAATACTGCCTACAATAGTGGGAATGATATATGGAGAAAAGGCAACATACGCATTTGCTGTTACAGCGGCAATATGTATTACAGTCGGAATGCTGATGGGCAGAAATAAAACGAAAAATCAGAAATTTTATGCATTAGAAGGTTATGTAACAGTTGCAATCAGCTGGATTATATTAAGTATATTTGGCAGCATCCCATTTATCATCAGTGGAGAAATACCTAATGTGTATGATGCTTTATTTGAGACAGTTTCAGGTTTTACGACTACAGGTGCAAGTGTACTCAGTGATGTGGAAGCACTATCACAGTGTACATTATTCTGGAGAAGTTTTACACACTGGATTGGTGGCATGGGTGTTTTAGTATTTATATTGGCAGTTTTGCCATTGGGCGGTGGTTCACATATGTATCTGATGAAAGCAGAAAGTCCGGGACCTTCTATCGAGAAACTTGTTCCAAAACTACGTAACACAGCCATTATATTGTATGGAATATATACAGCAATTACATTTGTTCAAATAGTACTGCTACTTATAAATGGTATGCCTGCATTTGATGCATTTACTACTAGTTTTGGTACCGCTGGCACAGGTGGTTTTGGAATTAAGAATGACAGTATTACTGGTTATTCATCAAGTATACAGGTTATTATTACGGTATTTATGATTCTGTTTGGTGTTAATTTCAGTATTTATTATTTGGCATTATGCAGAAGTTTTAAACAGATATTACGTTCGGAGGAATTAAGGGCGTATCTTGCTATTATTCTGGTATCTACAGTAGTTGTTACATGCTATTTACACAATACATATGGTTCAGTTGCAAGTGCTTTAAAACATGCAGCATTTCAGGTGGGCTCAATTATTACAACAACGGGATTTTCTACAACGGACTTTAATTTGTGGCCGCAGGTTCCAAAGACCATTCTGATTATTTTAATGTTTGTGGGGGCATGTGCGGGAAGTACCGGTGGTGGAATGAAAGTGTCAAGAATTCTGATTATGATTAAAACAGTTAAAAAAGAAATTTTTACGTTTATTCATCCGCATGGTGTAAAGAAAATTCGTATGGATGGTCAGATTGTAAAGCATGAAACAGTAAGAGTCGTTAATATCTTTCTTGTTGCATATATGCTGATATTAGCAATATCAACATTATTAGTAGGAGTGGATAATTTCGATTTTACGACTAATTTTACGGCGGTGGCAGCAACATTTAACAATATCGGACCGGGACTTGAATTAGTAGGGCCAACGAAAAATTTCGGAATTTTTTCGGACTTTTCTAAATGTGTAATGATGTTTGATATGCTTGCCGGAAGATTAGAAATATTCCCTATGCTGGTTCTATTTTCTCCCTATTCATGGCACAGAGGTGCTTCAGCATAATAAATAAAAATATTATATAGAATTATAATAGACAATTTGTTATAAAAAAGTGCATGTGATAATCGTATGCACTTTTTTAAACGTAAAAGATTCGAATTGGAGGATTAAATGATATCAGTTGAACACATTTCAAAAGAATTTGTGCAGGCTAAGAAGTATCCGGGATTGAGGGGTGCCATAAAAGGTCTGTTTTCAAATGAAAAAGTACGAAAAACGGCTGTGGATGATATTTCATTTGAAATAGCTGAAGGTGAAATTGTAGGTTACATAGGAAGTAATGGAGCAGGAAAATCCACTACAATAAAGATGATGACCGGAATATTGACACCAACAAAAGGAAGCTGCCATGTAAATGGAGTTAATCCAAGCAGTGACCGTATGGCTAATGCCAAGAAGATAGGAGTAGTATTCGGACAGAGAACGCAGTTATGGTGGGACCTTCCTTTGTCAGAGTCATACACTATTCTGAAGGAAATATATGATGTATCGGACAGTGATTATGAAGAACGCATGAAGTTCCTAAATAATGTTCTTGATTTACCGCAATTCTTTGAGCAGCCGGTGCGTACACTTTCATTGGGACAGAGAATGAGGGCAGACCTCGGAGCGGCATTAATACATAATCCAAAAGTATTATATTTAGATGAGCCGACTATTGGTCTAGATTTGGTTGTTAAGGATAGAATCAGAGATGCAATTAAGGAGATTAATGAAAAATATAATACAACAGTAATTTTGACAACACATGACATTGGTGATATAGAAGAACTTTGCAGCAGAATAATTATCATTGATGAGGGTAGGAAAATATATGACGGAACACTTCAGAAACTTAAGGATACATATGGAACGAGACGTAAAGTATCCATGGAAGTCCATAAGATAGACGAGATTCGAGGCATAACTTGGAATAACTGCGATATTAATATGGAATTAGATGAAGAGAAAAATATTATGACAGTGTTTTTTGATAAGACTAAGATACAGGTAGCCGATATTATTTCACAGATTATGAACATAACTGAAGTGAAGGATATACAGATAAAGGAAACGGAACTGGCAGAGATTGTTAAAGAGATTTACAATCATGGAGTATAGGGGGAGTGATTATGAAGAAATTTCTACATGTCTATTTACCATTCGCCTCTAATCAGTTAAAACGCCAGATGGCATACAAAGGAGCATTTTATCTGTTTATCTTGTGTACTCTATTTGGTTCATTTATCAACTACTATCTGTGGATGGCTATATATGGAAGCAGTTCCAATGGCATAATCGGCGGATTAACACAGGGTGAGATGGTAATATATGTATTTATGAGTTACATTACATCGAATATGGTGATGATTGGTATATCGGAAGATGTAAGTATGGACGTGGTTAAAGGTACAGTCGCAATGAATCTTATTAAGCCGATTGATTACCGTATGAGTCTGATATTTACGGCTTTCGGAAGTATGTGCTACCGCTTTTTTGCACCTTGTATATTTGTATGGGTGGGATTGGAAATTTATCGTGTTCAGGCACTTGGAATGTCAGTGGTTTCACCGGTAAATATAATACTATTTTTAATCAGTCTGGCATTTAGTTTTATGATATATACATTATTTGATTTTTGCTTTGGAATGATTGCATTTTTTACCACATACATATTTGGCATATCTATGGTAAAAGACGCATTGCTTTCATTTGTGACAGGACAGTTGATACCATTATCATTTTTCCCTGGGATTGCTCAAAAGGTATTTGATTTCCTTCCGTTTTCATCAATGGTATACAGTCCTGTAATGATTTATCTTGATAAATATTCGTATTCAGAACTTGCATTTGTATTACTTAGGCAGGTAGTATGGATAGTTATATTATATGTACTTGGTAGTTTTATCTGGAAACGTGTTACAAAGAGACTTATAGTGTTGGGAGGCTGATATAGTGAAGACAATAAAGCGTTATCTCCATTTATACAAAGCATTAATATCGCAATTTATTAAACAGATTATGCAGTCAAAAGTTAATTTTCTTATAGGGCTGCTTGGCTTCTTTTTTACACAGGCTGCGGGAATCGTATTTTTATATCTTGTATTTGAACAGATTCCCAGTCTTAAAGGCTGGACTCTTGACCAATTAATATTTATCTATGGCTTTGCGCAGATTCCGAGAGGAATTGACCATCTGCTTACAGATAATATATGGCTGATGGCATGGAGAATGGTCATAAACGGGGATTTTGACAGATATATGCTTCGTCCGATGAATGTATTCTTTCAGGTAATCTGTGAGAAACTTCAGCCGGATGCACTTGGAGAATTACTGGTAGGATTTATATTACTTTTTGTATCAATTGGAAAGGGAATACTGATTATTGACCCGATTCATGTAGTGATGTTTATAGTATCAATATTTGCCGGGGCAGTGATTTACACTTCGATTAAATTATTCTTTGCTACCATAGCATTCTGGGTTAAGCAGAGCGGGCCTTTTCTTCAGGTGGCTTATAACATGGCAGATTTTGCCAAGTATCCGACAGAAATTTATGCAAAAGCAGTTAAATTCGTATTAACATGGGTAATACCATTTGCATTCGTGGCATATTTTCCGGCAAGCTATTTTCTTATGGAAAAAAGTGCGCTTGCCACAATTGGAATTGAGGTTGTTATAGCTGTAGTATTCTGGTTTATAGCCTATGGATTTTTCAATTATGGAATATCTAAGTATGAAAGTGCAGGCAATTAAACAAATTGATTATGATGATAAGTGTGCAGAGAGGTGTTAGGATGCAATTACGCTGAATTTGTAACTAAGGGCTTTACATCTGAAAGTGCATGGTTTATATTATTCTTAATGATAAAAAAATTAATTACATATGAGGAGGTAGTTTATGTTCTTTTTAATAGTTGGATATATTGTTTGGGGGATTTTCTGGGGATTTGCAACTGATGCGGTTACCAGCAATAAGGGTTATGAAGAAAGTTGGTTTGTTTGGGGATTTTTCTTTGGATTAATTGCATTTGTTATAGCAGTTACGAAACAGGACAGGAGTAGTTCCGGTACAGAGTTTTACAAAGATACGGTTTTTTCTGATATTGCTAAGGATTATAATAATGAACGTATTTTAAAGGAAAATGGATGGAAATGTGCGAAATGCGGTATTATTAACGCATCATACACAGGAAGCTGCGGTTGTGGAAATACAAAACAGGAAAATGAAGATTTACGAATACGTAAGGCTATAGAGAAAAATGAGAGAATGAAGTTATTTAATGGTGAAGTCAGGACTGTGGTTTCTGATGAAGAACAGAAAATTAAACAGGAGCAGGAAATAATTAATTCTATTAAGCAATATAAGGAATTGTACGATACAGGTGTGATTACAAATGATGAATTTGAGAAGAAGAAAAAGGAACTTTTAGGCTAATACTTTTGTATATGTGGGAAAGTTCTATGGATTTATTAATGAACCTTAAAGAGTCTGCATTGCAGACTCTTTGTTTTTTCATAGGAACAAAAATGAATCTTAAAGGAACTTTTGTTGTTTAGACAGATAAAATGTGCTAAAATGTCGGAAGATAGGTTAATATAGAAAAAGCAGATTGTGATATTATGTAATAATTGAATAAATGGAAAACAGTAGACAGGTATAAGAAAAAATGCTGCTTGAAAGGAAATAATAATATGAGCCGGAATGGAAAATTAGCAGTTATTTTTGATTTAGATGGTACACTATGGGATTCTTCAAAGCAGGTAGTAGAATCATGGAATACAGCATTAGCAAGGCATGAGGATTTGCACAGACAGATTACATTAGAAGAAATGCAGGGATATATGGGTAAGCAGATGGAAGTTATAGCAAAATTGATGCTGCCTGATATAACAGAGGATTACAGATTAGAAATTCTAAAAGAATGCTGTGAAGAAGAACAGAATTATTTAGCAGCATATGGATTTGGGCATCCGGATAGAGAGTGTATGACAGTACAGGCTTTTGATGAAGTTCCTGAAGCAGTTAAAAAAATATTTGAAAAATGTTAGATGTCCGTAATTAAAATATAACAATTATTGCAGAAAGGAATAACTATGGACAGAGTAATTCACGAAATAGAACCGGTGTATGATAAGAACTCAAAGGTATTGATTCTGGGTTCATTTCCGTCGGTAAAATCAAGAGAGAATAAATTCTTCTATGGTCATCCACAGAACCGTTTCTGGAAAACATTGTCAGCAGTTACAAATAATGAAGTGCCGGTGACTATAGAGGAAAAAAAGGTATTGCTCTTAAGCATCGGAATTGCGGTGTGGGATGTAATAAAGAGTTGTGATATAGAAGGTTCGTCAGACAGCAGTATTAAAAATGTGGTGCCAAATGATTTAAACAGGATTTTAAACGAGGCAGACATTAAGAGGATATATTGTAATGGAGGAAAATCTTATAGTCTGTACGTGAAATATTGTGAGAAGGTTACAGGAAGAAAAGCCATTAAACTTCCAAGCACAAGTCCTGCTAATGCTGCATGTAGTCTGGATAAACTAATTAAAGAATGGAAAGTAATTATATAAAAATAATGAAGATATATGGATAAAAGTTGAAAAATGGCTGTGAAAAACCATGTTATTTAAACTTATAATGTTATGACAAATGCTTGAGATAAAAATGGAAATATTAAGGAAATTTTAATAAATTCCTAATAAAAGACTAAAAACAAACAGCGAATTATGTTATATACTGTCGTTAGATTTATTAATACCATAAATTTGTAATTGTTAATAATTATTTAATAGGCTGATTTTAAAACAATTACAGAGAAATTACTTAGGAGAAACAGAGGTATAAAGATGTCATATTTTTTATTAACATACAGTCTGCTGTTTTGACCATTTATTATGGTAATATACCAGATATTCCCTAAAAAACACAGAAGCAAGTTATTATTGTTTGTTAACTATTTATTCTTTTACAGGATAAGTGGCGTGCTTATAGTATATCTGCTTTTGCAACGCTGGTAACTTATGCTAATGGTTATGTTATGAGTGTGTTACCGGAGAAATGTTTTTCAGAGCGGAATCCTTGAAGGCAGGTTTCATAATGTTTAAAAGGATAATTACCGATTTCAGTTTAAAGAGCTTGTTAGAAATGAACTTTGGAATAGATGTATATGATGCAATTCTTGTGTTGGTATTTTGTATATTTGTACTTGTCGTAGAGATATTTATGGAAAAGGGGGTAGATATCCGCAAAAAGATAGCATCTAAAAGCATGCCAGTACGATGGTGTGTATGGTATGGATTAATAGTTCTGATAATAGTTTTTGGAGCATATGGAAAGGGATATTCACTTGCAGATATGATGTATGCAGCATACTAGTTATGTATGTGGTACTTCTGCACAGAAAATTTGCGATACATATGCTATTTTGCAAAATGTTTTTAAGAACCAAAAACCAAAGCTGGTGGTATTAGAGGCAAATTGTCTTTACAGAAATATGAAAACGGAAAAAGATAAGGAGGATGTAGTAAAAAACATTCTTATGAAGTATTTTCCGATATGTGAAGAACATTCAGATTGGAAAAATGGTGCAGACAAAGTTCTGGGAATTAAAGAAGTACAGAAAAATAATAGAGGATTTATTGAACGTAAAAGTATAAAAAAATATACAGGTGACGAATATATGGAAAAAAATGACCAAATCGAGAATTTTCCTATGTATGTGAACGAATATTTTGAGAAAATAAAAGAATGTTGTGATAAAAATGGTGCAAAATTATTACTCGTAAGCAGCCCATCTCCGAAGAACTGGAATTATGGCTATAGTTGTCATGTTTACACATTATATACTTGCACTCATGGTAAAATCAATTCAAAAATAAAGGGGTATTGTTGTCTGTTCTTATAAACTTAGAATAATTTTAAAAAACTTGTCAAAAATAAAGGGGTATTGTTATTTGTTCTTATAACTTTTTTTATTGAAATGCATAAAGAGTTTACTTAGAGAATATAGTTGACTTTCAGTTTATTCCGTCTATAATAATTGGTAGTACCAATTTGAAAAGAGGTAGAGTTATATGAAATATTTAAAACAATTCTTAATAATTATGGCAATTTCTTTTATAGGAGAAGTATTAAAAATATTGTTTCCAATTCCGATTCCTGCAAGTATATATGGAATGATAATTTTGTTTTTATCGCTGCTAACAGGGATTTTAAAATTAGAGGCAGTGAAGGATGCCGGTAAGTTATTAATTGAAGTTATGCCGGTAATGTTTATTCCGGCAGGAGTGGGCTTGATTTCATCATGGAGCATATTAAGACCATTACTTGTTCCAGTGGGAATTATAATGGTAGTGTCACTTATTCTGGTTATAGTATTTAGCGGATATATTACACAGAGTATTCTTCACCATGAAAGGCCTCATACAGATTCACAAAAAAGATTCCATAATGGAGGAAAATTGTAAAATGAATGAATTATTTACGACATCAGCATTTGCAGGAGTGACATTAAGTTTATTATCGTATATGGCTGGAAGTTATTTGAAGAATAAGTTTAATATGGCAATTTTCAATCCACTTTTGATTTCAATTGCAGTGACAATTCTTGTTTTGGTTTTGGGAAATATAGACTATGAAGTTTATAATCAGGGGACAAAATATCTGAGCTGGCTTTTGACACCGGCTACAGTATGTCTGGCAATACCTCTATATGAAGAAGTATCATTGTTAAAACATAATTTTAAAGCAGTGATTGCGGGAATTATTACAGGCGTGATAACAAGTCTTAGTACTGTATTTGTACTGGCATATATTATGGGATTGTCTCATGCGGAATATGTCACGCTTCTGCCTAAGTCAATTACCACATCAATAGGAATGGGTATTTCGGAAGAATTAGGCGGATATGTGACAATTACGGTAGCGGTTATTATTATTACGGGAATATTGGGGAATATTTTAGCAGAACCAATTTGTAAGCTATTTAAAATTACAGAACCTATAGCTAAGGGAATTGCAATAGGTTCTTCATCTCATGTAGTTGGTACGGCTAAGGCAATGGAAATGGGAAAAATTGAAGGAGCCATGAGCAGTTTATCAATTGCAGTTGCAGGAATACTGACAGTTATCGGCTCAATAATTTACTCACATTTGATGTGATATGATGTGAGAATGAAAGGAAGAGTAAGTTTTGGAAACAAAGCAGGAATACCAAAAGGCGATTGATTATCTGTGTGGATTGATGGAACAGGGGCAAATACAACAGGGCGATAAATTTCCGACAGAGAGAAGTATTGCGGAAACATTGCTGATTAGCAGAAATTCCACCAGAGAGGCACTTCGTGTAATGGAAAGTATGGGAGTCATGGAAAGAAAACAGGGTTCCGGCAATTATATGACAGGGAATATCTCAGATTCCATAAAACATCTGATAGCAATGATGCTTAAAATTAACAGTGTAACTAAGGAAGAGGTTGCTGTATTTAGAAGACAGATGGAAAAAGCAGTATGTACGGCTGTTATTGAGCAAAATGATGATAAATTATCAGAATGGTGTAAGTGTGCAGAAAATCTATTGTTAGAAGAAATAAATGATATTGATAAAGAAGTTGAAAGAGATAAAAATTTTCATTATATGCTGGTAGAGAAGACAAACAATCGTTTCTGTATTATACTTGTGGATGCGGTAATGGAAGTATACAGGGAATGGATTGATTTCGTTATAAGAAATGCTGATGAAAATATGAAAAATGCACTTAAAAATGCACATATGCAAATTATTAAAGGAATACATAATCGTAATGTGGAGCAATGTAAGAAGGCAATCGATATGCATTATAATCTAATTGAAGAAAAACTTAGGAGAAATCATATGAGATATAAACTTATTATTTTTGATTTAGATGGAACAATTCTTAATACGTTAGAGGATTTAACGGACAGTACAAATTATGCCTTGAAAGAAAATAAATTTCCTGAGCGAACTATACAGGAAGTCAGAACGTTTGTAGGAAACGGAATAGGAAAACTGATAGAACGGGCAGTACCTTATGGAACAGATGAAGCTGAAACAGAAAAAGTATTACAGGATTTTAAAGGACATTATGCTAAACACTGTGCAGACAAAACCAGACCATATGATGGAGTCACAGAATTGATAAAGAAATTGAAAGATGCAGATTATATGACCGCTGTTGTATCTAATAAAGCTGATTTTGCAGTACAGGAACTGTGTGAACAGTATTTCCCAGAAATGTTTGATTTTGTTGTGGGAGAAAGGGAAAATATCCGTAGAAAACCTGCACCTGATACGGTATTAGAAGTACTAGATAAACTGAATACAGAAAAAGATGCAGCAATATATATCGGTGACTCGGAAGTTGACATTCAAACAGCAGTAAATGCAGGGATAAATATAATATCCGTTGCATGGGGGTTTCGTGAAAGAAGTTACCTGTTAGAACAGTCAGCTCATATAATTGTAGATAAACCTGATGAAATACTCAGTATATTGAACGAGAATCATTTATAAGATATAGAAAATAAATTCCACGGATAAGTTTCAGGCATATCTTCTGAATAATCAATAGTTTTTTTGGTAAATGGATTACAAAATGCAATATGATAAGACCATAATGCTATGTCACAGTTACTGTCACGGCTGCCATATTTACCATCGCCTAGAAGCGGCATTTTCCGCGAAGCAAACTGTACTCTTATCTGGTGTGTTCTTCCTGTATGAAGTTTGATTTTTGCAAGAGAAAGTGTTCCGGATTCAGATTGAACAGTTTCAAGCAATGTATATTCTAAAGAAGCCTTTTTAACACCTTTTCTAATACGGTCAACCACAAAAGATTTATTCTTTCTGGAATCTTTGAATAATAAATCTTCATAAGTTCCAAAAGATTCTTCGGGAACCCCGTTTATTACAGCTAAATATTCTTTGGTAAAATTGTGTTCCTGAATAGCAGTTGATAATCCGGCAGCAGCCTGCGTATTTTTGCCAAAGACCATCACGCCGCCAACACTCTTATCTAATCGGTGAACAACATATATTCTTCCCTTCTTATTATTAACGGACATATATTCTTCTAACATATCAACCATATTCTGATTGCCGCTTTCGTCTTTTTGGGACAGAATCCCAACGGGCTTAACACAGATAATAAAGTTATTATCTTCAAAAAGTATTTTCATGCTTTCCTCCATGACAGAAAAAATTTTTGCTTTTTTGATACTACAATTATCTTCGCAATGCAAGGTTCATTTTTTTGTGCAATCTGATGAATATAAACATAATTTATACTATTTGCCCCTGACACCATTATGCTATGTGAAATTAATTTATATATCAACTAATTCTAGCATATTAAAAAAACTATAACAATGAAAAGTTTTTAGAATTTAGAAATATAATAATTCAGAAATAGTTATGGTATAGCACAACTTATGAAAGGAATTCTTGAAGGATGTGTTTTGGGAATTATTTTACGAGGTGAAACATACGGATATGAGATTCTGTCAGAATTAGAGAAATACGGTTTTGAAAATCTTGTAGAAGGTACATTGTATCCTATTCTGACAAGACTGAATAAGAAAGGATTCGTTTCTTGCCGGAAGGCAAAATCACCATTAGGTCCGGTAAGGAATAGTGGAACTGCCGATAATATATTTCTTTTTTATAAAACCAATGATAAAGGGAAAAGATGCAAGGACACTTGTATTCAAGGAATGTGAAGAAAAGGGAATTAATATATTAGATTATGAAAATGATAAGACATCAAATTAGAAAACCTTACAGTAATATGTAATTATAAGAAAAAGTATAATGCACATTTTAGGAAATTAAGATGTGTATTTTTTCTTGACAAAAAAACAAGTATATTTTACACTTATTAAAGATACTTTAATAAGTAACTTAAAAAAGGTGGGATGATTATTTGGAAAATTTAATTAAAGAGAAAAATTTAAGGATTCTAAGAGATATTTTAAGAAAAGAAAAGGTTGCTGCTAAGGCAAAATTATCTAAACTTACAGGCATAAGCGTTGTGACAATACAATCACTGTTAGATACCTTGATTACTAATGGTGAAGTTTTTGAAGATGAGATTGTCAAGCTAAGTATTGGCAGACCGGCATTGACTTATAGGTATAATGAAAGATATGGATTAGTGCTTTGCATATATATGTTTGAAAAAAATGGAAAAGATACTGCGCTATTTGATGTTGCAGACTTGTATGGTGAAGTGATAGACACCAAAGAGGTACAGTTTGAAGAGGTAAATATTAATGTATGGGACGAGGTGATTACGGAGTTTGTCAATAAATATAAATCAATAAAATTATTGACATTTGGTATGCCGGGCGTTCATAAAAACGGAACAATGGTGGTGTGCGACTACAAAAAACTTTCAGACATTAATATGACTGAATATTTTGAAGAGAAATTTAACATAAAGACCATTGTAGAAAATGATATAAATCTTACCACGTATGGATTTTATAAAAGAAATGTAACAGATAATGAAGAAATCGCAGTTGGAATATATATGCCGTCTAAATATCCGCCGGGTGCAGGCATTTGCATAAATGGGAAAATCCTTTGGGGTAAAGATGGATTTGTAGGCGAGATAAATAAATTGCAGGATAAAATCGACTGGAATAATTTTGACTATAACAGAAAAGATGTGGAAGATTATTATGTAAGACTGATATGGAATTTAATTATTATGTACAATCCGCATAAAATTGTTATTTATGATGAAGCAGCTGATGACGATATGGTAATAAATATAGAAGAAAATATGTCAGAATTTATTAGGGAAATGCTGATGCCGGAACTGATTATTAAATCTAATACATTTGAAGATTACAGACAGGGAATTATTCGACTGGCTCTTGAAAATATATTGTAGATGTAATAAAGTGACTGAATTGTTTAAAACAGGAGGTAAGTATGTATTCAATTTTATTGGCAATTATATATATTGCATTTATAAGTCTTGGACTGCCGGATTCTATCTTGGGTTCAGCATGGCCTAAAATGCATTTGGAACTTGGAGTAGGTGTGTCATATGCAGGTATTATTTCGATGATAATTGCAGGCGGAACCATAATTTCAAGTCTTTTCAGCGATAAACTCATTCATAAACTGGGTACGGGAAAAGTAACAGTTATAAGTGTGGCAATGACAGCCGCTGCACTGTTTGGCTTTTCTGTATCCGGTGAATTCTGGCAGTTATGTCTGTGGGGAATACCTTATGGACTAGGTGCAGGCAGTGTCGATGCGGGACTTAATAATTTCGTGGCACTTCATTATAAAGCAAGACATATGAGCTGGCTGCATTGCTTCTGGGGAATCGGAGCAACCGCAGGTACTTAAATTATCAGGTGCGAAATCAATATTAATATCGTTCTTCTGTTATTGTGCATTAGAAGGAACAGCAGGATTGTGGGCTGCCAGTTATATGGTAATCAACCGTGGTATAAGTGCAGAAACAGCAGCAAAATGGGCATCAATATTTTATCTTGGAATTACTCTCGGAAGATTTGTGAGTGGATTTATTACAGTGAAATTAAATGATAAAAATATGGTTAGATTAGGTCAGGGAATAATTATTGCAGGAATTGTAATGCTATTATTACCGATTGAAGTTAATACAGTTGCGTTCATAGGATTAATAATGGTTGGCATTGGATGTGCTCCAATTTATCCGAGTCTTTTACATGCCACACCTAATCATTTCGGAGCAGATGTATCACAGTCCATAATGGGAATGCAGATGGCATGTGCATATGTGGGTTCCACATTCATGCCACCGCTTTTCGGATTATTACAGTCGGCAATAGATATTAAAATATATCCTTTATTTTTAAGTGTATTTGTAATTTTGATGATTATTATGCTTGAGATGGCTAATAAGAAGAAAGCAGCAGCGTAAAAAGTGATTTGCGAAGAGAGCAGATATATAAAAATATTTTAAAAATAAAAGAAAGGCAGGTTTTTATATGGGAAAAATTATATTTTTAGATGTCGACGGAACTTTAGTGGATTATGAGGGGAATCTTCCTGAATCAGCAGTCGAAGCAATAAGAAAGGCAAGAGAAAACGGGCATAAAGTGTATATATGTACTGGAAGAAGCAAAGCCGAAGTATATGAGAATATCTGGGAGATTATCAGGATTATATTGAAGCAAAAGAGAAATTCCCAAATCTCAAAGCAGGCACATGGGGTGGAAAAGATGAGGAGGCTTTATTTGGAGATTTAGGTGTTAAAGATATAGATAAAGGAAATGCAATACAGCATTTGCTGGATTATTTAGGTGCGGATGTAAAAGACACACTTGCATTTGGTGATGCAAAAGTGGATATTCCAATGCTCGAATATTGCGGAATGGGGATTTCCATGGGAAATGGGGGTCAGGAGATAAAAAAAATGGCAGATTATATAACTGATGATGTGGAAAATGACGGGCTTTATAAAGCTTTTATACATTTAGGACTTATATAATTCTTGCACAAATAAATTAATTTAGGTATAATTCTTCATATCTTATGAATGTCAGGTTCAGGACATTCCAAATTTTTCAGGTTGTTGGTAAGAATGGAGATTATTATGACAGAATTAGAAAAATATTACAATAAATTTAACGAAGAAAAGCGTCTTATCAGCAGGCATGGAACTGTGGAATACGTGGTTTCCATGAAATATATTCATGATTATTTAAGTGAGGATAAGTCTGATAAAATTCTAGACATTGGTGCAGGAACGGGACGATATTCCGTAGCACTTGCAAATGAAGGGTATGATGTAACAGCAGTGGAACTTGTGAAATATAATCTTGGGATATTGAAATCAAAGTGCAGTTCCGTAAAGGCATATCAGGGAACTGCACTTAATCTGTCAAGGTTTGAGGACGAGAGTTTTGATGTGACACTTTTATTCGGGCCAATGTATCATTTATATACATTCGATGACAAGCTAAAAGCTTTAAATGAGGCAAAACGGGTGACAAAAAACGGAGGTACTATATTAACAGCATACTGCATGAATGATTATGCAGTACTTACATATGCATTTAAGGAGAATAATTTAAAAGACTGCATTGCTAAAAATAAGATTGCTGAGGATTTTCACTGTGTATCAGAACCGGAAGATTTGTATGATTATGTGAGAATAGACGACATTAATGAATTAGATAAGGCGGCGGGACTTGAAAGAATTAAGATAATTGCACCTGACGGACCGGCTAACTATATGCGACAGGTTCTTAATGCCATGGATGAAGAGACATTTGAAACATTTATAAAGTATCAGCTTACAGTAGCAGAAAGACAGGACATGATAGGGGCAAGTGCTCATACGGTGGATATTTTGAGAAAATGTACAGGAGGAAGCAATAGATATGATAAAGCCTTAAAAGTGTTGAATAAGAAAATCATGTAAGGAGAAAAAGCGTATGATGTGGTTTGTGTCAGTAATATTTGCAGTATTAACAATTGTGATATGTAAGTCAAAAGATACTGAACCAGTTGTAATTACTGACAGTATGAAAAATAATAATTATAAATCAGAAATATACGCAGGAATATTTACATCGGTAGTACTTTTTGTAGTAGCCATCATAATGTTTACCGGAAGTGTGACAGTTAAGGCAAAGGATAATAAAATTGTTATCGAGACTTCATATTACAGTGATGACAGTATATCATATGATGAGATAGAATCCATAGAATACAGGGAAAGTTATAAGGCTGGAAGTAAGAATGCCGGATTTAACAGTTATCGTCTGGATATGGGAAGATTTAAAAATGATGAATTTAATTATTATACAATATATGTGAACAGGCAGTGTAAGAACTGTATAGTTATCAGAACTAAAGATGATGTAATTGTTATTAATCAGAAAACCGCTAAAGAAACCAAGAAATTATATGAAGATATAAAGGATAAAGTTCAGTAGGATTTATATGTGGCACCTCCAAAGCAGACAGGTAAATATGATAGTGGAAAATAGAACTTTTGATGTAAAATATGAATTAAGTGAAATGTTAAACTAAGCACCATATCAGTCATGATGACGAATATAGTGCTGTTGTATTATTTCAAAAAGAAATGTATAAGTTTATAATTTGATTCTTTATATGGCTGGTAACGCATAGGAAGGTCAAGCCATGTTTTTTTATCAACAATGCTTTTAAAATGTGAAAAAGTATCAAAACCTGTTTTACCGTGGTATGAACCCATTCCGCTTTCTCCGAACCCCCCAAATCCCATCTCGGTTGTTGCAAGGTGGATAATGGTATCATTAATGCAGCCGCCCCCAAATCCGCAATGATTAATAACACTTTTTGCAACTTTTTTATTATTTGCAAAAATGTATAATGCGAGAGGGTTAGGCATGGTATTGATTTTTGCGATTGCATCATTTATGTTTTTGAAGGTGAGTATCGGAAGAACCGGTCCAAAGATTTCCTCGCACATTACTGAATCATAAAAAGTTACGTTATCCATTACTGTCGGTTCTAACCGGCATGTGTTTTTATCAGATGCACCACCATATACAACCTTTTTCTCATCAATCAGTCCCTTTATTCTGTTGAAATGTTTTTCATTGATTATTTTGCCATAGTTATCATTAGCGAGAGGATTTTCTCCAAATTGAATAAGAATTTGTTTCCTGATTTCTTCTAATAATTTATCTTTGATTCGTTCATCACAATAGACATAATCAGGAGCAACACAAGTCTGTCCGCAGTTCAAGAACTTACCAAATACTATTCTTTTTGCGGCAAGTTTAATATTGGCACTTCGCTCAACGATACATGGACTTTTTCCACCAAGTTCCAGCGTTATAGGCGTAAGGTGTTCAGAAGCCTGTTTCATAACCAGTTTTCCTACAGTTTGGCTGCCGGTGAAAAATATATAGTCAAAATGTGAATTCAACAAAGCATTATTTTCTTCACGTCCGCCTGTTACCACAGCAACATATTTTTTTGGAAAACATTCACTAATTATTTTAGCAATTACTTCACTTGTATAAGGTGAATAAGCACTTGGTTTCAATACTGCGGTATTACCGGCTGAAATTGCATCAATTAAGGGGTCAATAGTTAATAGAAAAGGATAATTCCATGGACTCATTATAAGGACAACTCCATATGGAGAAGGCTTTTTGTAACTTCTTGAATGAAATTGTGCCATTGGTGTATGCACGTTTTTTTCTTTTGCAAATGAAGTAGTATGCTTAATCATATAACTTAATTCACTTAATGCAAGTCCGGTTTCACACATATAACTTTCAAAAGGACTTTTACCCAAATCTTTATTTATGGCATCAGCTATTTCCTTTTCGTATTTTGAGATACACTCTTTTAAACGCTTGAGGGCTTTAATTCTGTTTGAAACACGAAGTGTTTCGCCGGAATAGAAATAGTCCCGCTGTTTTTTAATTATTGTTTCAATTACTTCTTTATTCATTCTTAACAGACCTTTCATTTATATATTACTTTCTATTATATCATTAAAAGTGTTATCAATTGCAAGAAATTTTTTCATATTTTAATATTGATGACATTAGGGTCAAAGTATAAATTATGTTTATATTTATCAGTATATATATTTGTCCCCAATATCATTCTTTGAGTTGCCCGACAAATTGCATGAGCCCATTGATATAATCAATAAATTTCTACTTCCATTTTTGGAATTAGTATTGTATAATACAAATATTAGAGAAATAAGGCTATGAAGGAAAAGAGTAATGTATATACTGTTTTGCAGAGAGTATCTAGCTGGTGAAAGGATACAGACAGATTTGCATGAATACATTCCGGAGCTGCTGCCTGAACGTATAGCTAGTAGGGTAAGACGGGAGCGCCCGATAAAGCGTAGGAGTGTGTTTGCACTCAATGAGGAAAGTCTTGTGAGAGATTTTCATTAAGAGGTGGTACCGCAAGTGATTGCCCTCTGCAACAGATGAATTCTGTAGCAGAGGAATTTTTTTGTTTTATAGGAAAGTCCTCCAATTTCCTATAAAACAAAAAGTGGATGCAAGATTATTTTGTAAAAAAGAAAGGAATTAGCAGAATGAAGATTTATGATGAATTAGTAGCACGTGGGCTTATTGCTCAGGTTACAGATGAAACTGAAATTAAAGAATTAATTAACACGGGAAAGGCAACTTTCTATATTGGATTTGATCCAACAGCAGACTCATTGCATGTAGGACATTTTATGGCACTTTGTCTCATGAAGAGACTGCAGATGGCAGGAAATAAACCTGTTGTATTATTAGGCGGAGGAACAGGATATATCGGAGACCCTTCAGGAAGAACAGATATGCGTTCGATGTTAAGTCCGGAGACTATTGAACATAACTGTGACTGCTTTAAGAAACAGATGGAGAAATTCATTGATTTCGGTGAAGGAGGGGCGATTGCAGTTAATAATGCAGACTGGTTATTAAAACTTAATTATGTAGATTTGTTAAGAGATGTAGGTTCCTGCTTTTCTGTTAATAATATGCTTAGAGCAGAGTGTTATAAACAGAGAATGGAAAAAGGCTTATCATTTCTTGAATTTAACTATATGATAATGCAGTCATATGATTTCTATCATTTATTTAAAGAGTACAACTGCAATATGCAGTTCGGCGGAGATGACCAGTGGTCGAATATGCTTGGCGGTACTGAGTTAATTCGTAAGAAATTGGGAAAAGATGCTTATGCTATGACGATAACACTTCTTCTTAACTCAGAAGGTAAGAAGATGGGTAAAACGGCAAATGGAGCAGTGTGGCTTGACCCTGCTAGGACATCACCGTTTGAGTTCTTCCAGTATTGGAGAAATGTTGGAGATAATGATGTACTAAAATGCATAAGAATGCTTACATTCCTTCCATTAGAGCAGATAGATGAAATGGACGCATGGGAAGGTGCTAAACTTAATGATGCAAAAGAAATTTTAGCATATGAATTAACTAAATTAGTTCATGGTGAAGATGAGGCAGAGAAGTCTAAAACGGCTTCACATGCATTATTTGCAGGAGGCGGAGATGATTCTAATATGCCTACTACGTCACTTAAGCCAGAACAGTTAACAGATGGTGCAATTAATATAATGGACTTAATGGTGGTATGTAAATTAGCAGCATCAAAAAGTGAAGCAAGACGTCTTGTTACGCAGGGTGGAGTTTTTATAAATGATGAAAAAGCCGCCACAATTGATTTCAAAGTATCAGCAGATATGCTTAAAGCAGGAGTGAAAATCAGAAAAGGCAAGAAAACATTCCATAAGGCAGTAATTGAATAAACTTTATATAAGTATTTTATTATTAAAAGAAAAGAATGGAATTATAGAGGATGAGAAAAACAGTTTTAGGAATTTTAGCACATGTGGATGCGGGAAAGACAACTTTATCAGAAGCTATGCTTTATGAAACTGGAACTACGAAGATACTTGGACGTGTTGATAAGGGAAATGCTTATTTAGACACTTATGATATGGAAAAACAGCGCGGCATAACCATATTTTCGAAGCAGGCGGAATTTAATAGGGGCGAAATGCGAATCACTTTATTAGATACTCCGGGACATGTGGATTTTTCTTCGGAAATGGAAAGAACATTGCAAGTGTTAGATTATGCTGTGTTAGTAGTAAGTGCTTCGGATGGAATACAGGGACACACCAAAACATTATGGGAACTTTTGAAACAAAATAAAGTTCCTGTATTTGTTTTTGTGAACAAAATGGACCAGCAGGGAGCGGTAAAAGAGAGATTACTATCGGAGATAAAATCAAAACTTAGTGATAATTGTATAGATTTCACGAATGATAAGTCAGATGAGTTTTATGAAGAGGTGGCTTCGACAAAAGAAGAATTGTTAGAAGCATTCATTGAAAATGGAAATGTTAATATAGAAGACATAAAATATCATATAAATAAACGTGATATTTTTCCATGTTATTTTGGTTCGGCTCTTAGGATAGATGGGATAGGAAAATTCTTAGACGGATTAGAAAAATATGTGGAAGAACGAGAATACTTAACGGAATTTGGAGCGAAGATATACAAAATATCAAGAGATGAACAGGGAAACAGACTTACGCATCTTAAAATTACAGGAGGAAAACTTAAAGCCAGAGATATAATAGACAATTCAGGAGAAAAAGTTAACCAGATAAGAATATATTCGGGTTCTAAATTTCAGGCAGTTAGTGAGATTGAAGCAGGTAATATATGTGCGGTAACAGGTCTTACAAATACCTTTTCGGGACAAAACTTAGGAATAGAAAATGGAGAGTCGACTTTGGTATTAGAACCTGTTATGACTTACCGGGTATTGCTTCCGAATGGAACAGACGAAGCACAGATGCTTCCTAAACTCCGCATGATAGAAGAAGAGGACCCTATGCTCTCTGTTAAGTGTAATGAGGAATTAAAAGAGATACATATTAATCTGATGGGAGAAGTCCAGACGGAAATAGTGAAAAAAATAGTATTACAACGTTTTAATATAGAGATTAATTTTGACCACGAAAATGTAGTTTATAAAGAAACAATTAAGAATACGGTAGAAGGTGTGGGACATTTTGAACCGCTTAGACATTATGCGGAAGTACATCTTAAAATGGAGCCGGGGATAATTGGAAGTGGTCTGCAATTTGACACGGAATGCAGTGAAGAGATGCTTGCAAAAAACTGGCAGAAACTAATTCTTACACATTTAGCAGAACGACAACACAAGGGTGTATTAACAGGTTCGCCAATAACGGATATGAAGATGACATTAACAGGCGGAAAGGCACATCTTAAGCACACGGAAGGCGGAGATTTCAGACAGGCTGCTTACAGGGCGGTAAGACAGGGATTAAAGATGGCAGAGTCTGTTCTTTTAGAACCGTATTACAACTTCAGACTTGAAGTTCCGTCTGATATGTTAGGAAGAGTAATGACAGATATAGAGAGAATATATGGAAGTATGGACAGTCCTGAAAATCGTGGTGAATACAGTATAATTAAGGGAAGCGTCCCTGTTATTACCATGCAGAAATACAGGCAGGATTTACCATCTTATACTAAAGGTCTTGGAAAGATAAGCTGTACTTTGAAAGGATATTATCCATGTCATAATGAACAGGAAATAATAGAACAAACGGGCTATGATTCAGAAACAGATTTGTGTAATCCTACCGGTTCAGTATTTTGCGCCAACGGTGCAGGTTTTTATGTAAGTTATGATAAAGTATATAAATATATGCATGTGGATATGGCGAAAGAAGATAAGGTATATTTAAGTGAAAATAGAAATATATATGTTCAGCCAAAAGAAAATGAAGAAAAGTGGATAGGTACAGATGAAGTTGATGCCATATTAGAGAGAACATATAATGCCAATCGAAAAAATGACGCAGAATATAAGAGAAACAATTGGAAGAAGAGTCGGAATGAACAGGCTTACTTTGATTACAAATCCAATAAGACATCATATAATAACACCAGAGACAGGGAGCAGTATTTGTTAGTGGATGGTTATAATGTGATATTTGCATGGGAAGATTTAAAAGAATTAGCGGCAGTAAATATTGATGGTGCAAGGGGGAAACTTATGGATATACTGTGCAATTATCAGGCTATTCGTAAATGTAATCTCATAGTGGTATTTGATGCATATCGTGTAAAGGGACATGAAACGGAAGTGACAGACTATCATAATATTCATGTAGTCTTTACAAAAGAAGCAGAAACTGCGGATCAGTATATCGAGAAATTTGCCCATGAGAATGGACGAAAAAGTAATGTAACGGTTGCAACTTCTGATGGATTAGAACAGATAATTATAAGAGGACAGGGTTGTATGCTTATTTCATCAAGAGAACTTAAAGTGGAAATAGAATCTGCTTCAAGGGAAGTTATGGATAGATTCAATGAGAATAAAGAAACTTTTCATAATTATTTATTATGAATTTACGTTGAGATATAAGGGGAAATATGATATTATATAAAAAATTCGAAAATTTTATGTTAACACGAATAATTTTAAAAAATATATTACATAAATGAAACGGCAGGGTAACTATGTTTAATGCAGAAATCAACACATTTGTGTTTCGAGAGGCGACTTTTAAAGATAAAAATCAGATATTTGAATTGTATAGGAAGGCAATTGGGACAGAAGGCTGCACTTGGTCTTTGGACTATCCAAATGAAGATATTTTAAGTAATGATATCAAAAACCATAATCTGTTTTGTATGGAAAATGATGAACATGAAGTAGTTGGAGCAATTTCTATTGACAGGGACGAAATTGTTGACGGGCTTAAGTGCTGGAACAAGGCAGCAGGAAATATGGCAGAATTAGCAAGACTTGTTGTAAGAGATGACTGTCAGAATCATGGAATGGCACCTGAATTAATTAAGAATGTTGTTAAAGTGCTTAAGGAAAGAGGGTATGCAAGTGCACATTATCTTGTGAGCAGGCACCATGAGAAGGCATTGGCATCCTATAGAAAACTTGATTTTGAGTGCGTGGGAGAAAGTAATGTGTTAGACAATGAGTGGTATTGCTATGAGAAGATAATTTGTGAATCACCTGAGAAGAATTATAAGATACTTACTATTCCTAATATACTTAGCTTTTTAAGACTTATTTTAGCAGGACTTTTTTTAGTACTATATTCTAATACTGGAAGTATCAGAGATAACATATGGGCAATAACAGCACTTATATTATCCGGTATTACAGATTTCTTAGATGGCAGGATAGCCAGAAAATATAATATGATAAGTGAATTGGGTAAAATTCTTGATCCCATAGCTGACAAGATTACAGAGGTAGTTATAGCACTCTGCCTCGTGACAAAATACGAGATACTGATATATTTAATCACATTATTTGTGGTAAAGGAATTATTTATGAGCATAAGCGGTTTAATGATAATTAAGAAGACCGGTGAGAATAATGGGGCAAAATGGTATGGTAAAGTCAGTACATTTTCATTTTATATTATTATGATAGCATTATTAGTAATACCTAATATTCCGCTAAAAGTGGCAAATATTATGATAATTGTATGCATGCTTACCATGGCATTTGCATTTATAATGTATGCAAAGCTGTATTATAAAATATATACTAAGAAAATAGCAAATTGAGTATTGTCAGGAGGAACTTTTGAGAAAAGATAATAAAATTAAGAAAATGCAGAAGAGAAGTATTATTTTTTCGATAATTACAGGAATAGTCTCTATAATATGTGTAGCAATTGTGGTTGCAGCTATTTTTGCATGTTTTACCGGATATGTATTTGCTGAATTGTATACTGATAATTCTAGTGACAGCAAAGAGATTACAGAAATGATATCTAAGCATATGAGTGCCTCAGAAGAAAAAGTAATCAATTATGCTAATGGTATTAGTGAATCTATTTCAAATGGCTATGCTGAAGTTGACTATATGGAATTGAAGAGAATTTTTGAAATTGTTAGCAATGGAAACGGGTTTATTAATTTGGGAATAAAATTATACGAATCAGATATGCAGGATATAGGAACACTTGCTGATGACGTGAAGAATACAGATTTTTATAAAAAGGCTAATGACGGCACATATGGGATTGGAAATGAGATAATCGATGAAAATCCATATCTGACGTATACAGCGCCTGTCATGAATGGTGAAAAAGAAGTCGGTGTATTATATGCAACAGAAAGAGGAGAAATTAATGATTTATATTACAATTTCATAGATAATTCATCGACTGAAACCAAAACAGGAATAAGGGTATGTTATATTCTGAACAATGAGGGAAAGGTTGTGGCATATTGCGGAAATGGTTCAATTGGATATAAATGCAACATTAATAATAAACAGAATGTAAATTATAGTGGGGCAAAGCCGGCTAATTCCATGATAAATAATGGCAAGTCTTTTGAAATGTTTATTGAATCTGCAAACAGTAAGTTTGGGATTGTTGGAGAAAAATTCAATATAGATATGGCAACTGGACTTATTTTGAAGAGAGTGCCGGTAAAATATTGAAGAAACGCAGAAATCGTGAGATGAAATTCGCCATTGTATCTTTTGAGGTTAATAAATATCGTATTATGTTAGATTATTATGGAGATGGATTTGAAGAAGAAGTATTAGGATACATAAGCCTTAGATTAAAGAAATGGATGGGAAAAAATGAAGTATATGCAAGATATGCAGAGTCACAATATGGAATGATTTTATGTTATGATGATGAAAAGCAGTTAGTAGTAAGGGTGAAAAGCATTCTTGATGACATATCAGCATTTATTAAGAATATGAAAGTGAATTTTAAGGCAGGGGTATATCTTATAGAAGATAAATCAATCTCCGTAAATACACTTAATCTTATTGCTATTGGAGCGAAAGACAGCAGAGCTGATTATATCGGAACAAAAGTTATAATGTACAGTTCTAAGATAAGAGAACAACAGCGTAAGGAAAGTATGATTGAGGAATCTATGGAGAAAGCGCTTGCCAATAATGAATTCAAGGTTTATCTTCAACCTAAATACAGTCCTGTTACTGAAGAACTTATGGGAGCAGAAGCTCTTGTAAGATGGATAAGTGATGAAAAAGGATTTATTTCACCTGGTGAGTTTATTCCGATTTTTGAGAAGAATGGATTTATTACAAGGTTAGATGACTATATGATAGATGCAGTTGCATCGCTTCAGGCTGAATGGAAGAAAGAAGGAAGAAAATTTGTGCCGGTATCTGTCAATGTTTCAAGACTTCATTTCGCAGATGAAAATCTGGCAGACCATATTAAAGACATTGTAGATAAATATGATGTGGAACACAATTATATAGAAATAGAACTGACAGAGAGTGCATTCTTTGACGATAAGGAAGTATTACTGAATACAATCAGCAAACTTCATAAATATGGTTTTACGGTTTCGATGGATGACTTCGGCTCAGGCTATTCTTCTTTGAATTCGCTTAAGAACCTGCCTCTTGATGTTATTAAATTAGATGGTGAGTTTTTTAATGAATTAGAAGATAAGGAACGCGGAGAAACGGTAGTTAAAAATACCATTGTTCTTGCAAAGGATTTGAATATGAAGATTGTAGCAGAAGGAATAGAGACAAAAGAACAGGTAGAATTTTTAGAAAAACAGGGATGTGACCTTATACAGGGCTTCTATTATGCCAGACCTATGCCTGTTGATCAATTTGGAAAACTTATTCTTTCTTAGAATGTGTGAAAAATACAGATGTACATTTCTTTTACACAGCAAGTTTTTGACAGAGCAGAAACTTGTAATATTGCAGTGTGAAAATCGAATATATAAGTTCTATGTGCAGAACCAAAAGTTTCCTAAATAAGACATTGCAAAAATACTTCGTCATGGAGGAGAAAATGAAAACTAATAAAAAATTTATTGCTGTTATACTTTTTACTATAGCTGTTGTATGTATATCCTGTACAAATGATAAAAAAGCAGATATTACCGAGAATGAAGCCGTGGACTATGTTAATTCATTAAAAGAAAAAGGTTCATTTGATGCGGTGCTTTCAGAAGTAGATGAGAACGTAGTGATTAATTCGTACAAGATATCTGATGAAAATATTAGGATTATAAAGTCATTTATGGGAGAGGGAGCATCAGCAGAAGAGATAGTGCTATTAAAAGGTAATGCAGATAAAATAGAAGATATTGTAAATGCGTATTTAAAACAAAAGGAAGAAAGCTATGAAAGCTATCTTCCAAAAGAGGCGGTTAAAATTCATAAAGCGGTGTTTAGACAATATGGTGAATTCTCAATTGTGTGTATAAGTGCTGATGAAAAGACAGCAAAGAAGATTTTGCCATAGTAATGGCAATGCAGGCATCATTCTCTTGTGAGAATTGACAAATATGTTTAAAAGTAATACTTTTTGCCCACAATATCATCTATATTAGAAAATAATTTAAGTCCAGCCACCGTCAAGTGTTATAATCTGACCTGTAAGATAGTCAGTGGATTTATAAATGTTATAAGTAAGATTTGCAACCTCACTGTCAAGTCCCATACGTCCGTATGGGATTTCGTTTTCTAAGTCAATACGTTCTTTGGCACTTAATCTTTCGTTCATAGAAGTATCAATTGCACCACATGAGATTGCATTTACATTAATATGAGATGGAGCAAGTTCTTTAGCCAATGCTTTTGTTAATGAATTAACACCGCCCTTTGAAGCTGAGTATGCAGCTTCACATGAGGCACCGGTATTTCCCCATACGGAAGAGATGTTTATAATACATCCACTATGAACATTAATCATATCAGGAATAAATGTTTTACACATATAGAATACGGAAGAAAGATTTGTATCCATCAGATTATGCCACATAGAAACTTCAAGCTCCTGCAAAAGTCCAAAATGGCATATGCCTGCATTATTAATAAGGCATGTAATACGAATATTCATTTCATCTAAAACATTTTTTAACTTAGTAATATCTTCATAATTACTTACATCACATCTAAATGCATGACAGATAGTGCCGTTTGTTTCAGCCTTGGTCTTAACACATAATAAAGATTCATAATTACTTTTTGATAAAATTACAATATTGTGTCCGTTCGAAGCAAAATTAAGTGCGATAGCCCTTCCTATGCCGCGTGAGGCTCCGGTAATTAAAATATATTCGTTCATTTTCTATATTCTCCATTCAATCGTTATGAAAACAACTATTTTGAATTTAACACCGAATTTACAGATGTCTAAATGGAGTATAGCACACTGAAAGAATTCTGCCAAATCTAAAAAGTATATTTTAAGCAATAATGAAAACATATTTGACCCTGACATCATCTATATGTGAAAATCAGAAGAAAAAGTGCAAGAAAATATGCTGAAAGGTTGACAAATAATCATTTTTTTGCTAAAATGTAAAAAGATTTTAACAATTTCGTAATATTTATTAAGAAAGGACAGAATTTCGTGAGAAGAAAAACTATAGGAATCGTAGCAGGATGCTTGGTTGTTACCGCAGTTTTGGGGGCTGGAACGGCAAGCGCGCAGAGTACTAAGACAAGTAAACTTTCAGTAAATATTCCAAGTGCCGGTATTGCAGTAGCACTTCAGAATTACAATATGGAAAGTGCAGATAGAAAAGCTGAATTATCAGCATTGATAACAAATAAAGTGGCAGCAGTTAAGGAGACAACAACGGCGGTGACGACAGAAGCAGAGACGACAACAGCCGAGACAACTACAGCCGAGACAACTACAGAAGCACCTAAGGAAATATCTATATATGATTCAATAGCGATGTCACAGGTTGATAATTATGTTAATGTTCGTTCTGCTCCGAACACAGACGCAGAGATAGTTGGCAAAATTTATAATAATTGTGCAGCAACTATTCTTGGAACTGAAGGTGAGTGGTATAAAATAGAATCAGGCAACTGTACAGGATATATTAAGTCAGAGTATTTTGTTACAGGCGAAGAAGCTGAAGCAATCGCAATTAATTGCGGTTATGTCAATGCAACGGTTACTACAGAGACATTGAATGTAAGAGATGGTCAGGGTACAGACTGCAAGTTACTTACACAGCTTCCGGAAGGTGGAGTATTTGACGTAATCCAGTACGGAGACGGATGGGTTTATTTAAATGTGGATGAAGATGTTCAGGGCTGGGTATCAATGGATTATGTTGATATTTCAGTTAAATTCGACACAGCTATTACATTAGAAGAAGAAAAGGCTAAAATTGCTGAAGAAGAGAGACTTGCAGCCGAGGCTAAAGAGGCAGAGAAGAAAGCAAGAGAGGCAAAGGAAGCAGAAGAAGCAAGAAAGCAGGCAGCAGCTTCAAAGCCACAGAGTAACTCATCATCGGGTTCGTCATATACTCCACAGGTATCAGATTCAACTGATACATCATCATCGTCAGCACTTCGTAATGCTGTTGTTGCATATGCTTTACAGTTTGTTGGTAATCCATATGTATATGGTGGTTCAAGTTTAACAAATGGAACTGACTGTTCAGGATTTACAATGTCAGTATATGCTAATTTCGGATATAGTCTGCCACACTCTTCCGGTTCACAGTCAGGGTATGGTACAAGCGTTTCGCTAGATTCATTATTACCGGGAGATTTATTATTCTATACCAATGGAGGAAGCAGCATAGGACATGTTGCAATGTATATCGGAAATGGTCAGGTTGTACATGCAAGTACACCATCAACAGGTATTAAGATTTCAAGTGCTAATTACAGAACCCCATTGTGTGCAGTGAGAATTATTAATTAGTATATTAAAATTTAGAATTGTATAGATTTATATATTAAACAGTAAGTCATCAGATGCTTTATGTGTCTGGTGACTTTTTGATATGTGAAATTAAGTCATTAAAAGTTAGAGATAATATATAAAAAGTGCTTGCAATTTTAAAAATTATCAGAATTGCACAAAAATGTAAAAAACAACTGAAAAATTGAAGTCAGTTAAAGTAATTTTATTCACATGTAAATGTAGATAATGTGGATAACTATCACATAAAATGTATGTCGAAAGAGTGCGATTTTGCAATAAAAAGGAGTTATACACGGAGTTATCCACAATTTCCACAGAAAAAAGAAGAAAAAATGTTGAAAAGAGTAAAATCTTAGAAAGAACAGATGTTTTGTGAATTTCTAATAAATCGTAAGAAATTAACAAAAAGTACTTGACAAAAAGTAAAATATTTGTAAAGAAAAAAGATAAAATTAACATTTAAAGAACATCCTTTTTCCTTGAAAAAATCCTACATTATGGTATAATTAAACACATAAATAATCGCTGAAGGTATTGGTTGTTTATTGTGAGATTTTTGTAATGAATTTATTGTTACAGGATAATGTGATAATATATTATTATGAATTTCTCAAAAATGGGAAAAGGAGATGGACAGCATGAGATACGTGATTACAGGAAGAAACATTGATGTTACAGAGGGATTAAGAAATGCAGTACAGGAAAAGATTGGAAAGTTAGAGAAGTATTTTACAGCTGATACAGAGGTGCACGTTACACTTAGCGTTGAGAAAGAGAGACAGAAGATAGAGGTTACTATTCCGGTCAAAGGTAATATTATCAGATCTGAACAGGTTAGCAGTGATATGTATGTATCAATTGATCTTGTGGAAGAGATTATTGAAAGACAACTTAAGAAATACAAGAATAGAATTGTTGAGAAACAGCAGGCGAGAGATAATTTCAGCCCGGAATATCTTGATAAAGAATATGACGAAGATGATTCTATCAAGATTATCAGAACTAAGAAATTTGGAATTAAGCCAATGGATCCTGAAGAGGCATGTGTGCAGATGGAATTATTAGGACATAGTTTCTATGTATTTTGTAATTCTGAGACAGATGAAGTAAACGTTGTGTATAAGAGAAAAGGTAACACATATGGATTGATTGAACCGGAATTTTAGGTTTAATACGGATTTTAAGGAAATAAAATATTATAAAGGTGCGTAGACAAATGTTTATGCACCTTTTTTAAATCAAATGTTGAATAAAAAGATATTTAGTGTTAAAATATGGTCTGTATATAAAACTATAATTATGACTAGGAGATATATAATGGGTCTTGCATCAAAAATTTTTGGAACACATAGTGAAAGAGAAATAAAGAGAATTAAACCGATAGTGGATAAGATTGTATCATACAGACCACAGCTGGTAGAGTTAACTGATGAACAGTTACGTGAAAAAACAAGTGAATTTAAGAAACGTCTTGCAGATGGTGAGACACTTGATGATTTATTACCTGAAGCTTATGCTGTAGTCAGAGAGGCAGCAAGAAGAGTACTTAATACAGAACATTATGAATGTCAGCTTATGGGTGGTATTATCTTACATCAGGGTCGTATTTCAGAAATGAAGACTGGTGAAGGTAAAACACAGACATGTTTACTTCCTGCATATTTGAATGCATTAGCCGGAGAAGGTGTTCATGTTGTAACCGTTAATGATTACCTTGCACATCGTGATGCAGAGTGGATGGGACAGGTTCACCGTTTCTTGGGATTAACAGTAGGTGTTGTTCTAAATAGTATGGAAAATGACGAAAGAAGAGACGCTTATAATTGTGATATTACATATATTACAAATAATGAATTAGGATTTGACTATTTAAGAGATAACATGGTCATATATAAAGAGCAGCTTGTTCAGAGAGGACTGAATTATGCAATCGTAGATGAGGTTGACTCGGTTCTTGTTGATGAAGCCAGAACGCCTCTTATAATCTCAGGTCAGAGTGGTAAATCTACTAAATTATATGAAGCCTGTGATATTTTAGCCAGACAGTTAAAGCGTGGTACGCAGAGTGCTGAACTTACAAAGATGGCTGCTATTATGAAAGAAGAGATAGAAGAAGATGGTGACTTTATAGTTAATGAGAAAGATAAAGTTGTTAATCTTACAGCTGAAGGTGTTAAGAAAGTTGAGAAATTCTTTACCATAGAGAACCTTGCTGATCCGGAGAACTTAGAGATTCAGCATAACATTATTCTTGCACTCCGAGCTAATAATCTTATGTTTAAGGATAAGGATTATGTTGTTAAAGATGATGAAGTATTAATTGTAGATGAATTCACAGGCCGTATAATGCCGGGCAGAAGATATTCAGATGGTCTGCATCAGGCAATTGAAGCTAAAGAACATGTTAAAGTAAAAAGAGAGAGTAAGACACTTGCAACAATCACATTCCAGAATTTCTTTAATAAATATGAGAAGAAATGTGGTATGACAGGTACAGCTTTAACAGAAGAACAGGAATTTAGAAATATATATGGAATGGACGTTGTAGAAGTTCCAACAAATAGACCGATTGCAAGAAAAGATTTACCGGATTCAGTATATTCGACAAAGAAGGGTAAATTAAAAGCAATTGTCAACGAAATAGTAGAGACACATAAGACAGGTCAGCCTATCCTTGTAGGTACAATTACAATTGAATCTTCAGAAGAGATAAGCAACCTTCTTAAGAAGCAGGGAGTTCCGCATAAGGTGCTGAATGCCAAGTTTCATGAGTTAGAAGCTGAGATTGTTGCTGAAGCAGGTGTATTCGGTGCTGTTACAATTGCAACTAATATGGCAGGACGTGGTACGGATATTAAACTTGAAGATAAATCCAAAGAAGCAGGTGGTCTTAAGATTATTGGTACAGAGAGACATGAGTCAAGACGTATTGATAACCAGTTAAGAGGTCGTGCTGGACGTCAGGGCGATCCGGGACAATCACAATTCTTTATTTCATTAGAAGATGATTTAATGAGATTATTTGGTTCAGAAAGACTGATGACAACATTTAAAGCATTGGGAATTCAGGAAGACGAGCCGATTGAACATAGTATGTTATCTAAAACAATAGAGAAAGCCCAGAAGAAGATAGAGGGTAATAACTATGGTATCAGAAAGAATCTGTTAGAATATGATCAGGTTATGAATGAACAGAGAGAGACAATTTATGAAGAACGTTTGAGAGTATTAAACGGAGATAATATGCGTGATTCTGTGTATAAGATGATTACAGATGTAATTGAAGACAAAGTTGATACGTGTATTTCAGAAGACCAGCCGGCAGCAGAATGGGATATGATTGAACTTAATCAGCTCATTTTACCAATATTCCCATTTGATGCGGTTATACTCACGAAAGAGCAGGAGGATACATTTAAGAAAGCACAGATGATGCAGTATCTTAAAGAAAAGGCTGTTAAAGCATATGAAGCTAAAGAAGCAGAATTTCCTGAAGCAGAACAGATTCGTGAATTGGAGAGAGTAGTACTTCTTAAGGTAATTGATAGAAAATGGATGGATCATATTGACGATATGGACCAGTTACGTCAAGGTATTGGTTTACAAGCTTACGGTCAGAGAGATCCATTGGTTGAATATAAGATGACTGGATATGAAATGTTTGGTGAAATGACAGAAGGTATTAAAGAAGATACGGTTAAACTGTTATTACATGTAAAAGTAGAGCAGAAAGTTGAAAGAGAACAGGTAGCAAAAGTTACAGGCACTAACAAAGATGATTCAGCAGTTAAGGCACCTAAGAAGCGTGAAAGCGAAAAGGTATATCCAAATGATCCGTGTCCGTGTGGCAGCGGTAAAAAGTATAAACAGTGTTGTGGAAGAAGGTGATTAAGTGATAGAATTAGATCAGTTTAAATATAATTTAGGTTTGTTTGAGGAACCACTTAATGAATTGAGGGATTCACTTTGACTTAGCAGTAAAAAAGGAGCGAATCGTCGAAATTGAAAAGACGATGGAAGCACCGGATTTTTGGGATGGAACCGAGAAGTCCCAGAATTATATGCGTGAGTTGAAAAATCTAAAAGATATTATTGATAACTTTCATAAACTTGAAATGCAGTATGAAGATATTGAAACGCTTATCCAGATGGGATATGAAGAGAATGACCCTGAGATTATCCCAGAGATAGAAGAGACATTTAACGAATTTAAAGAAGAATTTGATGAATTACGTGTAAGTACTCTTTTGTCAGATGAGTATGACAAAAATAATGCGATACTAACACTTCATGCAGGTGCAGGTGGAACAGAATCATGTGACTGGGCTAGTATGCTGTCACGAATGTATCAGCGATTTGCGGAGAAGAAGGGCTTCACTGTTGAGATTCTTGATTTTCTTGACGGAGAAGAAGCCGGACTTAAGTCAATTACAATAGAGATAAATGGTGAAAATGCATTTGGATATCTAAAATCAGAACGTGGAGTTCACAGACTTGTTCGAATATCTCCATTTAATGCGGCAGGAAAGAGACAAACATCTTTTGCATCCTGCGATGTTATGCCTGATATTGAGGAAGATTTAGATATTGATATAAATGAAGATGATTTAAAAATTGACACATATAGAAGCAGCGGAGCAGGTGGTCAGCATATTAATAAAACATCATCTGCTATAAGAATTACACATATACCTACGGGAATTGTAGTTCAATGCCAGAATGAAAGGTCGCAGTTTCAGAATAAGGATAAAGCCATGAAGATGCTAAAAGCAAAGTTATTTTTGCTTAAAAAGGCTGAAAATGCAGAAAAGGCATCCGACATAAGAGGCGAAATAAAAGATATTAACTTTGGCAATCAGATACGTTCATATGTAATGCAGCCATATACGATGGTTAAAGACCACAGGACTAATTTTGAAAGTGGTAATGTGTCTGGTGTATTAGATGGTGATTTAGAACCATTTATAAGTGCATATTTGAAGTGGAATAGTTTGAACAAAAAATAACCGAATACGAAAGGGGAATTTTGCGATGGAATTTAAACCTGTTGTGTTTCATGTTGGTAGGGAAGAATATGGTGTAGACATTAATACAGTCCGTGGTATTGAAAAAGTAATTCCTATAGTTCCTGTACCTAATACTAATAGTACGATTAAAGGAATAATCAATTTACGAGGTGCAATAATTCCGATATGCAGTTTAAGACGTAAGTTTGGCAAAGGAGATATTGAATATACGGAAGATACAAAGTTCATTGTTGTTAAGACGGATACATTATTGATAGGATTAGAAGTAGATTCGGTTGGTGAAATACAAAATGTAGAATCGAATAATGTATTTGAAGTACCCGAAATTCTATTATCAGAAGATACCGGATATTATAGTAAAATAGTGAATATGGATGGAAGATTAATAGTAATGCTAGATGCTGATAAACTGTTTAAACAGGAAGAAATGAAAGATTTAGAGAAGACAATTGCTGAACTTAAAAAATAATATTAGAAAAGAGGTATTCGTCAGGAATACTTCTTTTTTTAGAAAAATACTTGCAAAGACATCAGCATTGTGGTAGAATTCTTTGAGTGAAAAACAACTGTATTTATAGGACAAACAAGAAGGGAACGGTGTTATTAAATACTATGGAAGACAATGGGAAATATTATGTATTGAAGAAAAAAGCTGTTCCTGAAGTTCTGTTAAAAGTGGTTGAAGCTAAGCGCCTTTTAGAATCAGAACGTGCAATGTCTATCCAGGAAGCCACTGAACAGGTGGGATTAAGCAGAAGTTCATTTTATAAGTATAAGGATGACATTTTTCCTTTTCATGATAATGCAAGGGGAAAGACCATAACATTTGTCCTTCAGATGGATGATGAACCGGGATTGCTGTCAGGAGTTTTGAAACAGATTGCTGAGTATAATGCCAATATATTGACAATACACCAGACAATTCCAATCAATGGAGTTGCTTCACTTACACTAAGCGTTGAAGTTGGACCTGACACAAAAGATGTGTCAGAGATGATAGATGCTATTGAAGCAAAGAAAGGTATTCATTACCTTAAAATATTAGCTAGAGAATAAAATAGAAAGGTATCGTCAAAGGCGATAAAAGGTTTTATGAAATGATAAATGTGGCAGTATTAGGATACGGTACGGTAGGCTCAGGAATAGTTGAGGTTTTTAATACGAATAAAGATAGTATTAACAAAAAAGCAGGACAGGAGATTAATGTAAAATATGTTCTTGACTTAAGAGAATTTCCGGGAGACCCTGTAATGGATATTCTTGTTCATGATTATAATGTAATTCTTGAAGACCCGGAAGTAGAAGTTATAGCAGAAGTTATGGGAGGCGTTCAACCTGCATATACATTTGTAAAAGCTGCTCTTGAAAAAGGAAAGAGCGTGTGTACATCTAATAAGGAACTTGTTGCAAAACATGGTCCTGAATTATTAAAAATCGCAAGAGAACATAACAGAAACTTTTTATTTGAGGCAAGTGTCGGTGGTGGGATTCCGATTATCAGACCGTTAAACCAATCGTTAACCGCTGATGAAATCACACATATTACAGGTATCTTAAATGGTACAACGAACTATATGATGACAAAAATGAGTCAGGAAGGTCTTGGTTTTGACACAGTATTAAAGGAAGCACAGGAACTTGGCTATGCAGAGAGAAATCCGTCAGCAGACGTAGATGGATTTGATGCCTGCCGTAAAATTGCTATTCTGGCATCGCTTGCATACGGATACAATGTTGATTATGAGGAGATTTATACAGAAGGTATTACAAAGATTACAGATGTAGACTTTAAATATGCTAACAAGATGAACCGTTCAATTAAATTATTTGGCAAGGCAAACAAGGTAGACGATAAGTTTTATGCATATGTGGCACCTGTAATGATTGACAGCAATCACCCATTATTTAGTGTAAACGGTGTATTCAACGGAATTTTAGTAAATGGAAATGTGCTTGGAGATGTAATGTTCTACGGAAGCGGAGCTGGTAAATTACCGACTGCAAGTGCTGTAGTATCAGATATTGTAGATGCTGTTAAGCATTTGAATACAAATATTATGTCATTCTGGAGCAGTAAGAAACTTGAATTAACAGATATCAAGTTATCTGAAAAGAAATTCTTTGTTCGTATTAATGGAACTGTGGATGATAAACTTGCAGATATTGAGAAAGCGTTTGGAAAGGTTAAAGTTATTGAAGTAGAAGATTTAAAAGATGAATTTGCATTTATTACGGAAATGATTACAGAGCAGAAATACGAAGATGCAGCATCAGCAGTAGATGGAATCATTACAAGAATCAGAATGGAAGACTAAGAGTAAAATTCTGAACAAAGTATTCAGCACTGTCATATAGCGCTAAATACATAACATTAAGCTATAGAATTAATTATATGAGAATTATATAGAAGAACTTAAGAAAGAAGGACATAAGGATATGAAATATGTAATAGTTCTTGGAGATGGAATGGCAGACAGACCGATAGATGAGTTAGGTGGAAAAACACCGATAGAATATGCCGAAACCCCTATGTTAGATAAATTATCAAAGGTTTCAGAAGTAGGACTTGTCCATACCATACCTGATGGAATGAAACCGGGTAGTGATACAGCAAATCTTTCTGTATTGGGTTATGACCCGAAGAGGTATTATACAGGTCGTTCTCCTCTCGAAGCTTTAAGCATCGGTGTTGATATGAAAGAGACAGATGTTGCCATCAGATGTAATATTGTTACAGTTTCATATGATGACAAGCCGTATGAAGAAAAAACTATAATTGATCATAGTTCAAGTGAAATTTCTACAGAAGATGCGGCTATACTATTAGCGGCAGTTAAGAAAGAACTTGAAAGTGATGAGTTTAAATATTATGTCGGAACAAGTTACAGACACCTTACAATATGGGATAAAGGAGAGGTTGTTGAATTAACACCACCTCATGATGTGCTAGGAAAGACTATAGGTGAATTCCTTCCAAAAGAAGATAAATTAAGAGAAATGATGAAGAAGAGTTATGATATTCTTGCTAATCATCCGATTAATAAAGAGAGAATGGCACAAGGTCTTAATCCGGCAAATTCTATCTGGTTCTGGGGTGCAGGTACAAGACCTTGTGTAACATCATTTGAAGAGAAGAATCATAAAAAAGGTGCTATGATTTCGGCAGTTGATTTATTAAAAGGAATTGCAGTAGGCGCAAAGATGAAGGTTATAGAGGTTGAAGGCGCAGACGGAACACTTGAGACAAATTATGAAGGAAAAGCGCAGGCAGCAGTTGATGTGCTTATAAAAGAAGGATATGATTTTGCCTATGTTCATGTAGAAGCTCCGGATGAAATGGGACATCAGGGAAGTGTTGAAAGAAAAGTTAAGGCAATACATTATTTAGACCAGAGAGTTATTAAGAATGTGTATGAAGGACTTAAAGCATCAGGTGAGGATTTTAGAATGCTTGTATTACCTGATCATCCGACACCGATATGCGTAAGGACACACACAAGTGAACCTGTTCCGTACCTCTTATATGACAGTACTGATGAGAAAACATCTGCATTAGATTATAGTGAAAAATGTGGAAAAGAAAGTGGCAATTATGTTGCAGAAGGACACACAGCTATCAATCACTTATTTGAAAAATAAATATTAATTAGAGATAAATGCTTTAGAAGTTTAAGCGTAAATTATATTAAATGAAAAATCTGCCAGACTGGTTATTATCAGAATGGCAGATTTTTTATTTTATAGAATAATGTTTGGGTCAAATAGTATAAATTATGTTTATATTCATCAGATTGTACAAAAGACTCTTCTTACTATGCCACATAATCCACAAATTGTCCGGCAAGTGCTTCAGAATCGTAACTTTTCTGACTTTTTAAAAGATACCATCTCATCTGAACCATCCTGATATTTTCGTTCTTTACAGGTTTCACATTCCATTGCACCAGAACGTTTTAAAGATTTGATTTCAGCATTGTTTTGCGGTTCGTTAGAAGATAACCTGACAATAGGGTCAACAGCCATTCTGTTATAGGCAAAACTACCATAGCCTGATGAATATCCATATATTCCACCGACCATAATTCTACCTCCGTTTATCATAATTTCATTATTAATTGTATGTTATACTATTTAATTCGCATTGTCAATTGTATTCTCTTCTTTGCGGCATCAACGCTCATAACCTGAACATCAACAATATCACCCACACTAACGGCGTCAAGCGGATGCTTGATATAGCGGTCTGTTATCTGCGAAATATGTACAAGCCCGTCCTGATGTACACCTATATCTACAAATGCACCAAAATCAATAACATTTCTAACGGTACCTTTTAAAAGCATTCCCGGAGTTAAATCTTTCATCTCTAAAACATCTGTTTTAAGAATAGGTTTAGGCATTTCGTCACGAGGGTCACGTCCCGGTTTTTCAAGTTCGCTGACAATATCTTTTAATGTAATTTCACCAATACCGAGTTCTTCACCCATTTGTTTGAAATCTTTTATCATAAGACTCAGACCGATTAAGTTTCCACCGGCAAGATTATCGATTTTAAGTCCTGCCTTTTTAAGCAGATTATTTACGGCATCATAGGATTCAGGATGAACACTGGTGGAATCCAATGGATTGTCGCCATTTGTAATTCTCATAAAACCTGCACATTGCAAAAATGCTTTCGGACCGAGTTTTTCAACTTTAAGGAGCTGTTTTCTGCTTGTGAATTTGCCATTTCCTTCTCTGTATTTAACAATATTTTTAGCAATGACTTTTGATACACCTGAAATATACTCTAATAAACTAGCGGAAGCAGTATTTAAATCCACACCAACGCGGTTAACGCAGTCTTCCACTACACCGGTTAATGCTTCAGATAATTTTTTCTGATTCATATCGTGCTGGTATTGACCGACACCGATTGATTTAGGATCAATTTTAACCAGTTCAGCTAAAGGGTCCTGAACACGTCTTGCAATAGAAGCAGCACTTCTCTGTCCTACATCGAAATTCGGAAATTCTTCTGTGGCGAGTTTACTTGCAGAATATACGGAAGCACCGGCTTCGTTAGTAATTATATAGGAAACCTTTGTCTTACATTCCTTAATGATATCTACAATAATCATTTCTGATTCTCTTGAAGCAGTTCCGTTTCCCACAGATATAAGAGTTATATTATATTTATCAATAAGTTTAAGCACAGTCTTTTTTGATTCCTCAACTTTGTTCTGTGGTGCGGTCGGATAAATAACAGTAGTATCTAGAACTTTACCTGTGGAATCTACAACAGCGAGTTTGCATCCGGTTCTAAAAGCAGGATCCCATCCGAGAACAACCTGATTGGCGATAGGAGGCTGCATAAGCAGCTGGTTAAGATTTCTGCCGAATACTTTAATTGCGCCATCTTCGGCTTTCTCGGTTAATTCATTTCGAATATCTCTCTCAATAGCTGGTGAAATAAGACGTTTATAACTGTCTGCAATGGATTCTGTTAAAATATTCTCACATTCGGAATTACTGCCTGAAATAATCATTTTATAGAGATAGGCAGTAATATTCTGTTCATCAACTGAAATTTTTACAGATAGAATCTTTTCTTTTTCGCCACGGTTAATGGCAAGAATTCTGTGACCGGCAATTTTTTTCACAGGCTCTTCAAAATTATAATACATTTCATATACAGATTCTTTGGAATCATTTTTAGCAGTAGATATAAGGCTGCCATTATTAAATGTAAAGTTTCTGATATATGTTCTATATGTGGCATTATCAGAAATTGTTTCGGCAATAATGTCTTTCGCACCGGCGATGGCATCGGCAGCATTACCAATGTCATTTTCTTCATTAATATATTCTGCGGCAATTTCAAGGGGCTTAGCAGATTTATCCTGAGTAAGAATTAATTCAGCAAGCGGTTCAAGTCCCTTTTCCTTTGCTATTGTTGCACGGGTGCGTTTTTTAGGACGATAAGGAAGATATAAATCTTCTAGAGCCACCATTGTATCAGCTGCTTCTATTTTGCTTTTTAGTTCATCGGTTAATTTACCCTGTTCATCTATACTATTCAGAATCAGTGCCTTTCTATCTTCGAGATTCCTAAGATATGTAAGTCTTTCACCGAGATTTCTTAGAATTTCATCATTAAGTGAACCGGTAACTTCCTTTCTGTAACGAGCAATGAACGGAATGGTATTGCCTTCGTCTATTAATTTAATAGTTGCCTCAACCTGTGATACTTTTATATTAAGTTCACCGGCCAGCGTTTTTGCTATATTATTTGACATCATAATCCTCCTGATATATTAATATACATATAGTATAGTTTATCATAATGGCAAATGTCAATCTGACAAAATTTTCTAAAATAGTTGTCATTTAAAAATTATTATGATAATATCATATTGATATGCGTACATAAAAAGGAGGATATGAAATATGGACAACAATCAGTTTAATTCACAGCCGGCAGCATCTATGTCAACAAAGAAGATTTTTGAATATGTTGGACTCGGATGTTCATGTTTAGGATGTTTGCTTACAATAATTTTTTCTATTGTAACATGCAGCAGGGGTGGAGCTGTATTTTGGGATGAAAAGGAATTTGGAATGTCAAAATGGATAATCGGTGTGATTATTGCAGTAATTATTGCTATTGCAGGATTAGTTTTATCTATATTATCTATGGAAAAAGGTCAGAAAATGAGTAAACTTGTAATGGTTTCCATTATAGTTTCGGTGGTAGCTATTATATATGCAATCATACCTAATGGAACAATCTGTTCGTATAATTGCATTTTAAATGACAAAGCAGGTATATAAGGAGAAAAGATATGGATAATAATCAGTTTAATAATTTCAACCAGAATAATCCGCAGAGTGGAACAATTTCTACAAAAAAGTTACTTGAATACATAGGAGCAGGCTGCTCATTCCTTGGAGCCGTTCTTACATTTATTTTTTCAATTGTTACATGTTCAAGAGGTGGTACAGCAAGTGCGGACAGAGCAACCACAAAGCATATATTAAGTATGTCATACGCATGGATAGGCGTAATGATTGGAATTATCATTTGTATAGCGGGTATTGTGCTGTTGATTATTTCTAAAGAAAAAGAAGCAGGTTTAAGCAAACTTGCATTAATAGCAATGATAGTGGCAGTAGTTGCTGCAGTATATGCAATACTTGTTCATGTTACAATCTGCTCGTATAACTGTTCAATCAATAGTTATTATTATGATAAGATGAAGAGTTTTTCGTCTTATTTCGATTACTATAATTAAGAAATACTTCACTTAGTAAATTAAATATGTTATAATCAAATGCAAGTTACGGCGTAGTAACTTGCATTTTTAGTTTTATAGGAAATTCCTCGAATTTCCTATAAAACTAAAAGTGGATGCGCACTCACAAAAGCAGTTCGGCGCGAAACAAAAGCTGTGTCTTAGTGGGATAATGAGGCGCGAGAGTGTGGCGAAGACACACGTTTGTTCTGCATTAACAATTTGCTATCAGAAATCAAATATTCTATTTTACGGACAGGAAGGAAGACATAATGAGCAGCGAAAATAAGATAAATCTTAAAATAAAAATAGAAACAAATAATTTATATGAATTCATGATGAATAATAATTATAAGTCTATAAGAGGAATAATTTCAGTTTTATTCAGTCTTGTGTCAACTGTTGGAACAATTATTTTCTGGGAACAGTTTTCAGGAATACAGAAGGCATTAATGATATTTATGTCATTACTTTTTACAGTAATTGCTCCGCTAGAATACTATGTAAGAGCCCGCAGACAGGTTAAGAAGAACTTTGCGGATGAATTAGAATACATATTTGATGAAAGCAGCATTACTATTAAGAAAGAAAATGAAAGTTCAAGCCTGAAATGGAATGAAGTTATGAAAGTAGTTAATACTAAGAATCTTATTGTAGTGTACTTTACACCAATAAGAGCATTTATAATTCCTAAAAAATCTATTGGTGAGAAATTTGACGATTTAAAAGAGATAATGGAAAAAAAAATATCATGTTACAAATTTAAGATGGAAAAATAGAGGAGAGGGTGCTTATGGTATTTGAAACGAATTCACCGGAGGAAACATTTGAGTTTGGAAGGAAAATGGGAGAAAGTGCTAAGTCAGGAGAAATAATAACACTTTCGGGCGATTTAGGTGTAGGGAAAACTGTATTTGCACAGGGTTTTGCTGCCGGATTGGGTATAAGTGAACCGATTAACAGTCCGACATTTACCATAGTACAAGTATATGATACGGGACGATTGCCGCTGTACCATTTTGACGTATATAGAATAGCTGATCCGGAAGAAATGTACGAGATAGGATTTGAGGAATACTTATATGGTGAAGGAGTATGTATTATCGAATGGGCAAGCCTGATAAGGGAACTTTTGCCGGAAGAGATTACTGAAGTAGAGATAGGAAAGACTTTAGATAAGGGATTTGATTATAGAAAAATCACAGTAGAAAAAAGAGGTATAAGATAGTGATATTAGCAATAGACAGTTCATCATTAGTAGCAAGCGTGGCATTAGTGGGTGAAGATGCAATAATAGCAGAGTATACTGTTAATTTAAAAAAAACACATTCTCAGACCCTTCTTCCCATGATAGATGAAATATTTACCATGACGGGATTAGATAAGAAAGAATTAAAGGCTATAGCTGTAACAGGAGGACCGGGTTCATTTACAGGTCTGAGAATTGGAGCAGCTACCGCAAAAGGTCTGGCCTTGGCACTAAATATTCCAATAATAAATATATCGACAATTGATGCCATGGCATATAATTATAATCACTGCAATAAATTAGTATGTCCAATAATGGATGCAAGAAGAAATCAGGTGTATACCGGAATATACAGATGCCCTGAAGAGGAACTTCAGATGGTAGTAAAGCCATGTGCTTTATCAATAGATGAGCTGATAGATAAACTTAATGAATTAAACGAAGAAGTAGTATTTATAGGTGATGGCATTCCAGTTTTCAAAGAAAAGACAGACGAAACATTGGCCGTAAAACATTTTTATGCAAAACAACATCAGGGAAGACAAAGAAGCAGTACAATAGGTGCAATTGCATGGAATATGTACAAAGAAGGAAAAACTACAAACCCGGATAAATTTGCGCCGGATTATCTGAGATTATCACAGGCAGAAAGAGAGAGAATGGAACGTGATAAGAAAGATGGAAAGTAGAGATGTACAAGCGGTACATCAGTTAGAAAAAGAATGTTTTTCGCTTCCGTGGTCAGAAAAGTCACTTGAAAAAGAGGTTAATAACAAACAGTCATTATTTTGTGTATGGGAAGAGAATGATAAAATCACAGCATATGCAGGCATGTATTATGTATGTGGAGAAGGTGATATAACTAATGTGGCAGTCACGGAACAAAGCAGACACAGAGGAATTGCAAGAAACCTTCTTTTAGAAATGTTTGAAATTTCGCATACAGCAGGTATATCAGAATTTACACTGGAAGTCAGAGAAAGTAATAAAACAGCCATAAATTTATATGAGCGTCTGGGATTTAAAACGGAAGGAACCCGTAAAAATTTTTATGATAATCCTAAAGAAGATGGATTAATCATGTGGAAAAGATGACTAATAATGCAAACAATTACCACTATAAAGGCATGATGAATTTGTGTATAATTAGAAGAAAACGAAGGAGAAGTGCTTTGGCACGGTGGTAAAATGCGAAAATATATTAAGATTGAAGAGAACTTATTAGAAAATGTCAGATGTAATAAATGCGGAAGAGATATGAAAGTTGAGAATGGAATAATCAAAGAAGGAATTTTCTCAGTAGATTATAACTGGGGATATTTTTCGGAGAAAGATGGAGAGGTACATGCTTTCGATTTATGTGAGAAATGCTATGATAAGTTAATGGAAGAATTTAATATTAAACCGGATATTACTGATAATAATGAATTGCTTTAGATATATTTAAAAAAATGAGCAAATGTGATATAATAAGAAGTAGTCTATTTGTGATTAGGAGAGAATATATGTTAGATGTGTGTTTATTAGGAACTGGCGGAATGATGCCGCTGCCAAACAGATGGTTGACAGCTATGATGACCAGATATAATGGGAGCAGCCTTCTCGTGGATTGCGGAGAAGGAACCCAGATAGCAATTAAGAATAAAGGCTGGAGTTTTAAACCGATAGATGTAATCTGTTTTACACATTTTCATGCAGATCATATAAGTGGATTACCTGGATTATTATTAACCATTGGCAATGCAGAGCGTACAGAACCCATTACAATAATAGGTCCAAAAGGAGTTGAAAAAGTAGTTAATTCCATTAGGGTCATTGCCCCTGAACTGCCATTTAAAATTAATTTTATAGAGATAACAGCTCCTGAAGAACATATAGAAATTAACGGATATAAGATAACGGCATTTCGTGTTAACCATAAAGTAACGTGTTATGGATATTCTGTTGAAATAGAAAGAGCAGGTAAGTTTTCTGTTGAACGGGCAAATGAACTAAGTATTCCAAAAGAATTCTGGAATAAGCTGCAAAAGGGCGAAACAATCAAATCGGATTCAAAGGTTTATACTCCTGATATGGTGTTAGGTCCAAAAAGAAAAGGAATAAAAGTAACATATTGTACTGATACAAGACCGGTGCCTGCTATAAGTGAATACGCAAGAGAAGCAGATTTATTTATTTGTGAAGGAATGTATGGGGAAAAAGAAAAAGAAGTAAAGGCAAGAGAATATAAACATATGACATTTTATGAAGCAGCGAAACTTGCTAAGGCAGCCGAACCAAAACAGATGTGGCTTACACATTTCAGTCCATCACTTATAAGACCGGAAGAATTTATGAATGGTGTGAGAAAAATATTTCCTAACAGTCTTGCGGGTAAAGATGGAAAGAGCATAGAATTGGCTTTTGAGGAAAATTAAGGAGGCCATAATGAAAAAGTATAAGACAATAATAATAGTTACATTATTAATTGCAATGTGTGTTGTGTACTATTATTATATAACAACAAACAAAAAAGCAGAAAAAAGCAAGACAACCAATAATCTTTCTGAAGTGGAGAAAATTATTAACAAGGATTTAGATAACAGTTATCCTGCCACTCCAAGAGAAGTTGTTAATTTTTACAGCAGGTTATTATCATGTTATTATGGAGCAAAATATGATGATGACCAGTTTACTTCGATTGCACTTCAGAGTAGGAAATTGTTTGATGAAGAATTACTGAATCAGAATTCTTATGATGAATATTTAGAGAATTTGAAGGCTGATATTAAACAGTATAAAGAAGAGGGAAAGAAAGTTTCTACATATATAATTGAAAAAAGTGGAGATATCGAATACAAAACATTTAAATCACACTATTATGCAAAAGTGGATTGTGTATATTACATAAAAGGTGAAGGCGGAACCTCAAGAACATTAGAGACATATACGTTGCGAAAGGACAGTACGGGAAAGTGGAAAATATTATACTGGTCCCTTACTGAAACAGAAAATGAAGATGAATGAAAAAAAAGATATAGTTATTCTGGGGATAGAAAGTTCATGTGATGAGACAGCGGCTTCTATAGTCAGAAACGGAAGAGAAGTATTGTCGAATGTTATTTCTTCACAGATTGATATTCATACATTATATGGTGGTGTGGTTCCGGAAATAGCATCACGTAAGCATGTAGAAAATATTAATCCTGTAATAAAAGAAGCATTAACTGATGCCGGAATGACACTAGATGATATTGATGCAATAGGAGTAACATACGGTCCAGGTTTGGTAGGAGCCTTACTTGTAGGCGTTGCTGAGGCGAAAGCAATTGCGTTTGCAACGGATAAACCATTAGTTGGAGTACATCATATAGAAGGCCATATTTCAGCAAATTATGTGGAAAATAAAGATTTAGAACCACCATTTGCATGTATGGTAGTATCTGGCGGACATACACACCTTGTGCTTGTGAATGACTATGGAGACTATGAAGTTATAGGAAGAACCAGAGATGATGCTGCGGGTGAAGCTTTTGACAAAGTTGCAAGAGCAATAGGATTAGGCTATCCCGGAGGTCCAAAGATAGACAAACTTGCTAAAGAGGGAAATCCTGATGCCATAGAATTTCCAAGAGCCATTGTATCAGGTTCGGAATATGATTTTAGTTTCAGTGGATTAAAATCAGCAGTTTTAAATTATATAAATTCGTGTGAAATGAAAAATATTGAATATAACAAGGCAGACATTGCAGCTTCGTTTCAAAAGGCTGTTGTAGATGTTTTAGTTTCTCATACCATAAAAGGTGTAGAAGCTAATCATATGAAGAAACTCGCAATTGCAGGCGGCGTAGCATCTAATAGCGCCATTAGAAAGGCATTTGAAGAAAAATGCAGGGAAAAGAACATTGACTTTTATCATCCGTCACCTGTTTTATGTACAGATAATGCCGTTATGATTGCAGCAGCAGCATATTATGAATATATAAAAGGGATAAGACATGGATATAATCTTAATGCAATACCTAACCTTAAGTTAGGAGAGAGAATATAATGAACGAGACATGGGCAATAATTCTTTCGGCCGGAAAAGGTACAAGAATGAAGACAGACATATGCAAGCAATATATACCGGTTGAAGATAAACCGGTATTATTCTATACGTTAAAAGCATTTGAACAAAGTGAAGTCGATAACATTGTGATTGTTGCAGGGGAAAATGATGTGGATTATGTTAATAAAGAAATAGTAAAAAAATACGGAATAGAGAAGGTCAGACATATCGTTAAAGGCGGACTAGAAAGATATGACTCTGTGATTAGCGGATTAAATGAAATTGATGCAGATGGAAAGGTCTTAATTCATGATGGAGCAAGACCATTGATTGAAGTAAATGATATTAACAAAATCATAGCAGAGTTAGACAATTGTGAAGCCTGTGTTGCAGCAATGCCTGTAAAAGATACAATTAAAATAGCAGATGAAAAAGGATTTGTAAAAGAAACACCTGATAGAAACATTGTATGGCAGGTACAGACTCCCCAGGCATTTTCTATAAGATTAATAAAAGAAGCATATTTAGAGATGCAAAAACATAGTGGAACGGGGATTACAGATGATGCCATGGTTGTAGAAAAATATACTAAATCAGCTGTGAAACTTATGGAAACGAGTTATTCCAATATTAAGATAACAACAATAGAAGATTTGGATTTTATGAAACAAATACTCATAAAAAAGCAGAAGAATAAGCAGATAGAAAGAATATAGAAGAAAGAAATAGAAGTAAAATAAAAAAGCAGCGAAAGGCGAAGACTAAGAATTGTGGACTAAAAAAGGAAACTAAAAAGATTGAACAAAAAATTGAAAAACTTATTGACATCAAAT
>CAZQRO010000002.1:0-50361 GCA_964595785.1 uncultured Eubacterium sp. | reverse complement strand
TTATAACAAATCCAGTAAAAAGAAGGTTTGTGGATAAAAGAACGGAAACTCAAGAGTAAATTATTATAGACAAAAATTTTTGACTGTGTTATAATACATAAGACTTATGTCAAAAGTTTAGCGTACTCTTGGTTATAGGACACTCCGACCTGCTACTAAGCGTATAGCGATATAAAAATTAGGAGGAATTATCATGATTTCAAAGGAAAAGAAAGCAGAACTTATTGCACAGTATGGAAGACAGCCTGGTGATACAGGTTCTCCGGAAGTTCAGATTGCAATTTTAACAGAAAGAATCAGAGAGTTAACAGAGCATTTGAAGCTTCACCAGAAAGATCATCATTCAAGAAGAGGACTTCTTAAGTTAGTTGGTCAGAGAAGAGGACTTCTTGCATACTTAAAGAAGACTGATTTGGAAGGATATCGTGCGTTAATTGAAAGATTAGGCATTAGAAAATAATAGGTATCTGATATTTCATGTAATTTCGGGGCGGATAAAACCGCCCCATTTTTTAAGATATTCGTAAATATTCCGTTTGTGATGCAGGTGTTATAATTCCGAGACCACTGAAAAACACATAAAATTTATGGACTTTTCAGTGTTTTCGGCCGGATGCCTATGATAAATGGAGTGACGCTTGAAGCGAAGGAGAAATAAGGAAAGGAATGCAGAATTGAATCTGCAAAAGGTAAAGTAATGAAGATATTTAGTATGGAAATTGCCGGTAAGACTTTAAAAGTTACTATCGGAAAAGTAGCAGCTCAGGCTAACGGAGCAGCATTTATGCAGTATGGAGAGACAACAGTATTGTCTACGGCAACAGCATCAGAGAAACCGAGAGATGGAATTGATTTCTTTCCTCTTAGTGTTGAATATGAAGAAAAATTATATTCTGTAGGAAAAATCCCTGGTGGATTTAATAAAAGAGAAGGTAAGGCATCTGAAAATGCAATCCTTACATCACGTGTTATTGACAGACCTATGAGACCATTATTTCCTAAAGATTATAGAAATGATGTTACCCTTAATAATATGGTTATGGCTGTAGATCCTGAGTGCCGCCCTGAATTAGTGGCAATGCTTGGTTCTGCAATCGCAACATCTATTTCAGACATTCCTTTTGACGGACCTTGTTCAACAACACAGGTTGGTATGATTGATGGAGAGTTTATTCTTAATCCTTCACAGGAGCAGTGGAAAAACAGTGATTTAAATCTTACTGTTGCTTCAACAAGTGAAAAAGTTATTATGATTGAAGCTGGTGCAAATGAAATTACGGAAGCAAAGATGATTGAAGCAATCTATCTTGCGCATGAAGAGAATCAGAAAATCATTGCATTTATTAATGAAATAGTTGCTGAAGTTGGCAAGAAGAAACATGAATATACAAGTTGTGCCATTCCGGAGGAGTTATTTGCAGCAATGAAAGAAATAGTAAATCCTGAAGAAATGGAAGCAGCAGTATTTACGGATGAAAAACAGGTCAGAGAAGAGAATATAAGGATAATCAGAGAAAAATTCGAAGAAGCATTTGCTGATAATGAGGAATGGCTCGGATTAATCGGAGAAGCATTATACCAGTATCAGAAAAAGACGGTCAGAAAGATGATTCTTAAAGACCATAAACGTCCTGATGGTCGTGAGATTACACAGATTCGTCATCTTGCAGCAGAGACAGACTTAATTCCAAGAGTTCACGGAAGCGCAATGTTTACTCGTGGACAGACACAGATATGTAATATATGTACACTTGCTCCGCTATCAGAAGCACAGAGAATTGATGGATTAGATGATAATGAAGTATCTAAGAGATATATGCATCAGTATAATTTCCCGGCATATTCAGTTGGTGAAACAAAAGTTTCAAGAGGTCCGGGACGTCGTGAAATTGGTCATGGTGCTTTAGCAGAAAGAGCATTGATTCCTGTGCTTCCGTCTGTAGAGGAATTTCCATATGCTATCAGAACAGTATCTGAGACATTTGAATCAAACGGTTCTACATCAATGGCATCAACATGTGCATCTTGTATGTCACTTATGGCGGCAGGTGTTCCGATTAAGAAAATGGTAGCAGGTATCTCATGTGGCCTTGTTACAGGTGATACGGATGATGATTTTGTATTATTGACAGATATTCAGGGACTTGAAGATTTCTTTGGAGATATGGACTTTAAGGTAACCGGTACATCAGAAGGTATTACAGCTATTCAGATGGATATTAAGATTCATGGTCTTACAAGACAGATAGTAGAAGGTGCTATTGTAAGATGTAGAGAAGCCAGATTCTTTATCATGGATACATGTATGAAACCTGCAATTTCAGAACCTAGAACAGAAGTTGGCAGATATGCTCCTAAGATTGTTCAGATTCAGATTGACCCTGCTAAGATTGGTGATGTCGTTGGACAGCGTGGTAAAGTAATTAATACAATTATTGAACGTACAGGTGTTAAGATTGACATTACTGATGATGGTGCTGTTTCTGTATGCGGTGTTGATAAAGACAGTATGAACGAAGCAATTAAGATGATTACACTTATCGCTAGCGAATTTGAAGAAGGTAAGATTTACGAAGGTAAAGTAATAAGTATAAAAGAATTTGGTGCATTTGTGGAATTTGCTCCGGGTAAAGAAGGAATGGTTCACATCTCTAAGATTTCTAAGGAAAGAATTAACAGAGTTGAAGATGTACTTACACTTGGTGAGGCTGTTAAAGTAGTATGTTTAGGCAAAGACAAGATGGGCAGAATAAGCTTTAGCATTAAAGATGTACAGTAATAAATAAGCTGATAGAAAAAGTGATTTTGTCTGAGGATGGAATCACTTTTTATATAATAAGATAATGTTGTGGTCTAATATATCTAATTAAGAAAGGATGACAGATATGGAAAAAAGAAATTTAGAAACTATATGTATACAGGGCGGCTGGAAACCGAAAAAAGGTGAACCGAGAGTGCTTCCTATTTATCAGAGTACTACTTTTAAATATGATACGAGTGACCAGATGGGAAAATTATTTGACCTTGAAGATGAAGGATATTTCTATACAAGACTTCAGAATCCTACAAATGATGCAGTTGCATCAAAAATAGCTGAACTAGAAGGTGGTATAGGTGCAATGCTTACATCTTCGGGACAGGCAGCTAATTTTTATGCAATTCTTAATATTTGTCAGGCGGGAGACCACATAGTCAGTTCAGCACCTATCTATGGTGGTACTTTTAATTTATTTGGTGTAACCATGAAGAAAATGGGCATCGATTTTACATTTATTGATCCTGATGCTTCGGAAGAGGAAATCTCAGCTTCATTTCAGCCTAATACAAAGGCATTATTTGCGGAGACACTTTCTAATCCGTCATTAGTAGTTTTAGATATTGAAAAGTTTGCAAATATTGCACATTCTCATGGTGTACCTCTTGTAATTGATAATACATTTGCAACACCAATTAACTGTCGTCCTTTTGAGTGGGGAGCAGATATTGTTACTCATTCTACAACAAAATATATGGATGGACATGCAATGGCAGTTGGCGGCTGCATAGTAGACAGCGGTAATTTCGACTGGGATGCCCATGCGGATAAATTTCCGGGACTTACACAGCCGGATTCTTCATACCATGGAATTATATATACTAAGAAGTTTGGAAAAGGTGCATATATTACTAAAGCAACAGTTCAGCTTATGAGAGATTTAGGCTCAATTCCTGCACCTATGAACGCATTTCTTTTAAATGTAGGTCTGGAAACATTACATTTGAGAGTTCAGAGACATTGTGAAAATGCCCAAAAGGTAGCTGAATATCTTGAAAATAACGAGAAAGTAGCATGGGTTAATTATTGCGGACTTGAGAGTAACAAGTATTATGAACTTGCACAGAAATATATGCCAAACGGAAGCTGCGGAGTAATCTCATTCGGTTTAAAGGGAGGAAGAGATACTTCCATAGAATTCATGGACAAACTTAAATTAGCTGCAATTGTTACTCATGTGGCTGATTCAAGAACTTCAGTACTTCATCCTGCAAGTCATACGCACAGACAACTTACGGAAGAACAGTTAATCGAAGCAGGAGTACAGCCTGATTTGATAAGATTTTCTGTGGGTACAGAAAATGTTGATGATATAATTGCTGATATTGAACAGGCACTTAACTAATATATTTGAAGCGGAGATTAGCATATGAAGTTCAGACCGTGTATAGACATTCATAATGGAAAAGTTAAACAGATAGTGGGTTCAACAATTAAAGACAAAGGAAATCAGGCAAAAGAGAATTTTGTATCTGAAAAGAATGCAGATTATTACGCTAATCTCTATAAGTCTTATAATCTTGATGGAGGGCATATTATTCTGCTTAATCCAAAACAGTCGGAATATTATGAGGCAACTAAGAATCAGGCACTGCTTGCCTTAAAGACATATGAGGGCGGAATGCAGATTGGTGGCGGAATAAATGCTGACAATGCATTGGAATTCATAAATTCCGGTGCTTCACATATTATTGTTACTTCCTATGTATTTGCGGATGGCAAGTTGAATTATGATAATCTTAAGAAAATTAATTCTGTGGTGGGTAAAAAAAGACTTGTTTTAGACTTAAGCTGCAGAAAGAAAGAAAATGAATATTATATTGTTACAAATCGCTGGCAGAAATTTGCTGATGAGAAAGTCAACGTGGAGTTATTAGAAAAATTATCTGAATATTGTGATGAATTTCTTATACACGCCGTAGATGTGGAAGGAAAAAATAGTGGAATTGAAGTATCACTTGCCGAAATAATTGGCAGATGGAATGGAATTCCTGTAACATATGCGGGTGGAGTGAAATCTTTTGATGATATAGCATCACTTGAAAACTGTTCGGATTCTAAGATGGATTTTACAATTGGAAGTGCACTTGATTTGTTCGGAGGAAATGTCAGTTTTGAAGAAATTGCCAGGAAATACTGCAAAAAGTCAAATTATACAAAATAGACAATAAATAAGTCTTATTATGTTGAAAATTATATTAATTATGCGTAAATAATGCACAAATAAGCAGACAAATATTTGTAAATAATACACAAATAATTGTCTGCTTTATTAAATATTCTTGCAAAAATTGAATAGATATGGTATCATTCATACATAGTTATTGGAAACGTTACCGCCATAATTTTTATTATATATTATGGGTAACAGTCTGGTTGCTAAAAATCACTCATTCAAGAAGGAGAGGTAAAACTAAATGAGAAAGAAATTATTAAGTGTTGCACTTTGCGTAGCAATGGCTGCAACAGCATTAGTTGGTTGTGGTTCCAAAGATGATACTAAGGAAACAACAAAAGCTGGAGATAATTCAGCACAGGAAGGTGATGAGAAATCCGGATCTGTTTATTTCTTAAACTTCAAACCTGAAATTGCAGATGCTTATGATGCACTTATGAAAGCATTTACAAAAGACACAGGAATCGAAGCTAAAGTAGTAACAGCAGCTGAGAATCAGTACGAATCAACTCTTAAGGTTGAAATGGAAAAAGAAAATGCACCTACACTCTTCACAGTTAACGGACCTGTAGGATATAACACATGGAAAGAATATTGTGCAGATTTAACTGACACAGATTTTTATGGAATGTTAACAGATAAAGATAGTGTAATTTCTACATCTGATGGAGTATTTGGTATTCCTCTTATGATGGAGACATATGGTCTTATCTGTAACAAAGCAATCTTTACAAAATACTTCGCATTATCAGGAATTGCTGATACAGGATGCAAATCAATTGAAGATATTAACACATTTGCTGAATTAAAGAAAGTTGCAGATGATATGCAGGCTCACAAATCTGAACTTGGTATCAATGGTGTATTCTCTGAAATTGCTTTAAATTCAAGCAATAACTGGAGAATTACAAACCACTTATTCTGTTTGCCATTATATTATGAATACACAGCAGATGGTGTTATGGACAAGAAGGAAATTGATTTCTCTTATGCCGACCAGTTTAAGAACATTGTTGACTTATACTTAACAGATTCAACAGTTTCACAGAAGGAAGCTTCAGCAGGTACAGTTGATGATTCTATGTTAGAGTTTGCTACAGGTAAAGCAGCTATTGCTCAGAACGGAACATGGGCTTGGGGACAGATTAATGTTGATGGTTCAGTAGTAAAAGCAGATGACCTTTACTATATGCCAATATACACAGGTGCTGAAGGTGAAGAAAAACAGGGATTATGTACAGGTACTGAAAACTTCGTATGTATTAACAGTGAAGCTTCAGAAGATGATCAGGCTGCATCAGCTGCATTCTTAAAATGGTTATACAGTTCAGATGAAGGCAAGAAATTTGTTTCAGATAACTATGGTGTAGCACCATTCGAAGGTTTTGATAACTCAGCAGCAGCAGATGCTAATCCACTTGTTAAAGCAGCATTAGCAGATGTTAACAATGCAGATACAACAACAGTTTCATGGGTAACAACAACAACTCCTTCACAGGATTGGAAAGATGCTTTAGGCGAGAATTTATTATCATATGCTGAAGGCGGAATGAAATGGGATCAGGTTGTTTCAGCAGCTAAGGATAAATGGGCTTCTGAAAAATCAGCAGCTAATGAATAATTCTTTATTGATTAGAGAATTCTAGTAATAAGAATCCCCACATCATATGTGTGGTGTGGGGATAATTTTAATAAATTTGATTCAAGAGGTGAGAGAGGTTCTATTAGCCTTTACTCACTATTTTTTTCAAAAAATAGAGCTAGGAGAGATATCATGAACAATAAATCATTGAAAAAATATTTTCCCATATTTGTCCTCCCGACATTAATTGCTTTTGTAATCGCTTTTGTAATTCCTTTTGTAATGGGTGTATATCTGTCCTTCTGCAAGTTTAATACAATTAGAGATGCTGAATGGGTAGGAATAAAGAATTATATTAATATTTTTACAGGAGACAAGTCGTTTATAGAGGCTTTACTTAGAACTACCAGATTTACAGTATTTTCTGTTATTTTAATTAACGTAGGCGCATTTGCATTGGCATTATTGCTTACTAAAAAATTACCGGGAACTAATATTTTCAGAACAATATTCTTTATGCCAAATCTTATTGGTGGTATTGTTTTAGGCTATATCTGGAAAGAAACATTAGATACATTAACAAGAAAAATTTTTGATCATCCATTTACGTATTCTGTTAAAGATTATGGATTTTGGGGATTACTGATTGTCATGTGCTGGCAGTTAATGGGTTATATGATGATTATTTATATTGCGGGTATACAAAACATACCTGAAGATGTAATAGAAGCAGCGAAAATTGATGGTGCAACGCCATTTCAGATACTATACAAAATAACTATTCCGTTGGTTATGCCATCGGTAACAATTTGTCTGTTCTTAACATTGTCAAATTCGTTTAAGTTATATGATCAGAACTATGCGTTAAATGGTAATTCAAGCAAGACAAGCCTTCTTGCAATGGATATTTATAAAACATTCTATGGAGCAAGTTCCTATGCAGAAGGGCGAGGGCAGGCGAAAGCAGTTATATTCTTCCTGATTGTAGCATGCATAACGTTTGTTCAGCTTAGAATAACAAGATCTAAGGAGGTAGAGTCATAATGGGTATTAAAATTAGAAATATGGTAGTTAATGCAGTTACATTTATATTTTTAACAGCCTTGGCTTTGGTGTTTATGCTGCCGATAGCAACGGTTATTATGAACTCTTTTAAGAAAAAAGCCTTCTTAATGCAGGGAAAAGGTAATGCCTTTGAATTACTCAGCAAAAAATCATGGAATGGTTTTAAAAACTATGTTGAAGGTGCCAATGCTATTAAGATGATAGATGCTATTAAAGTATCAGTTATAATTACTGTTGTAGCAGTGGCGGTAGTTGTATTACTTACAGCTATGACAGCGTGGTATCTTACAAGAGTTAAATCAAAAGTAACATCAATTATATATTATGGATTTGTATTTTCAATGATAGTACCTTTTCAGATGGTTATGTATACAATGGCAAGTTTTGCTTCAATGCTTGGATTAAATACAGAATACGGACTCATAGTATTGTATGTGGGCTTTGGCTCAGGAATGTGTGTATTTATGTTCAGTGGATTTGTTAAAGCGATTCCATATGATGTTGAGGAAGCAGCAATGATAGATGGATGTAATCCGTTACAGACGTTTTTCAGAGTTGTAATGCCTATGTTAAAGCCTACAATGGTTACAATAGCTATTCTTGAAGCAATGTGGATTTGGAACGATTATCTGTTGCCAAAACTTGTATTGCCGACGGAAATCAAGACTATTCCGATTGCAATTGATGCATGTACCGGCTCACATGGTACTTATCAGTTAGGCTGGCTGATGGCAATGTTAGTCGTAGCAATAATTCCGATAGTATTATTCTATCTGGTTTGTCAGAAACACATCATTAAGGGTGTTGCTGCCGGCGCTGTAAAAGGCTAGAAACGGAGGATTATTATGAGAGCAAGTGGTATTCTAATGCCCATAACAAGTCTACCATCAAGATATGGTATAGGTTGTTTCTCAAAAGAAGCATACGAGTTTATTGATGGGCTTGTGAAAGCCCATCAGTCATATTGGCAGATATTACCTTTGGGGCCTACGAGTTTTGGTGATTCACCATATCAGTCATTTTCAACATTTGCCGGTAATCCCTATTTAATTGACTTGGAAGAATTAATTTCAGAGGGATTATTATCAAAGGAAGAATGCGACGAATGTGATTTTGGTGATGATGAGAGAAATATTGATTATGGTAAAATATATGAATCAAGATTTGGTTTGTTATGGGAAGCTTTTGAAAATTTTGATTTAGATAGCAGTGAATATAAAAAATTTCTTAAGGAAAATGCAGAATGGTTAGAAAATTATTCATTATATATGTCCATTAAAGATTCATACGATGGGGTGATGTGGACAGAATGGGATGATGATATTAAATTAAGAAATCCTGAGGCAATCAATCAATATAAGGAGGAATTTAAAGAGGATATAGAATTTTATAATTTTATTCAGTTTGAATTCTATAAGCAGTGGATGAAACTAAAGAAATATGCTAATGAATCAGGTGTAAAGATTATAGGTGATATTCCAATTTATGTTGCATTTGACAGCGCAGACTGCTGGGCAGATACAAAGTTATTCCAATTTGATGATAAAAATATTCCCAAAGCAGTAGCAGGGTGTCCGCCGGATGCTTTTGCCGCTACAGGTCAGTTATGGGGAAATCCTTTATATGACTGGGACTATCATAACAAAACAGATTATGAATGGTGGAAAAAACGTGTTGCACAAAGTTTTAAATTGTATGACGTGGTAAGGATTGATCATTTCAGAGGATTTGATGAGTATTATTCAATTCCTTTTAGAGATAAAACAGCTGAAAATGGACATTGGGAAAAAGGACCGGGCATAGATTTATTTAATTCATTGACAGAAGAGTTTGGTAAAATGAATATTATTGCTGAGGATCTGGGATATTTGACGGATACTGTTGTCAAACTTGTTAAGGACACCGGATATCCGGGAATGAAACTGATGCAGTTTGCATTTGATTCGAGAGAAGGAAGCAATTATTTACCACATACATATGATAAGAATTGTGTCGTATATACCGGAACGCATGATAATGATACTATCAAAGGGTGGTATAAAACAATATCGGATGAAGATAAAGAGTATGCAAAGCAATATTTGAATTATTCTGACAATGAAGCGGATATTCATTGGAATTTCATAAAAGAAACTCTTGCAACTGTAGCAAATCTTGCAATTATTCCAATTCAGGATTATCTTGGACTTGATAGTGAGGCAAGAATAAATGTGCCATCTACGTTGGGAACTAATTGGAAATGGAGAATGGTAAAAGACGATATTAATGATGATTTATTGGAAAAGATAAAATTGTTGACATTAATATATGAAAGATAAAAGATAGAGGTTGGGTAAATCCATTGAGATTTGTCCAACCGACATTTTGTGTTTGCAGAAAAATCGGCAGACGATGTGGAGGTTTATAAACAGGGATGAAATCAATAACGATTAAAGATGTTGCGAAAATTTGTGGAGTTGGTGTAAGTACTGTATCCAGAGCAATTAATAATCAGTCTGGCATAAATGAAGAAACTAAAAATAAGATATTAGATGTTATTAAAGAAAATAATTACATTCCAAATAACAGCGCTAGAAATCTTAAAAGAGCAGAATCAAAAAATATTGCAGTGCTTATTAAAGGAATTAATAATCCTTTTTTTAGTCCGATGATTACTGTATTTGAGAAAGAGATAAAGAGAAAAAAATACACATTTATTCTACAACGTGTTGATGAAAATCAAGATGAAATAGAAGTGGCAATAGAACTTGAAAAAGAAAAACGTCTGAAAGGAATAGTGTTTCTTGGGGGATATTTTTCTCATTCGAAAGAAAAACTTGAAAAACTAACAGTTCCCTTCGTACTTAGTACAGTGGGAATGGGAGATAAAGTGGAAGGAATGGAATATTCATCGGTTGCGATAGATGATGTAAAAGAAAGCTATAAAATAGTTGATTATTTATGCAAATTAGGTCATAATGAAATAGCGGTTTTATCTGCGACAAGTGATGATGAAAGCATTGGCAAACTTAGGTTTGAAGGATATAAACGTGCATTGAAAAATAATAATATTGAATTTGATGAGAAATTAGTATATTATTTACAGAGTGGCAATGAAAGATATTCTATGCAAAGCGGATATAATGCTGCAAAAAAATTACTATCGGACAGGCCGAATTGTTCAGCAATATTTGCAATTACGGATTTAATAGCGGTTGGAGCCTGCAGGGCAATTTTAGAGGAAGGATACTCTATTCCGGAAGATTATTCAGTAGTTGGATATGACGGATTAGAACTTTCTAAATTTATCACACCGACACTGACAACAATAAGGCAGCCGGTTGAGGAAATCGCCATAGAAACTCTGAAAATATTATTTGATAATATAAGTAAGAAAAACCAATCAGTACATAAAGTTTTTTCAGGAGAGTTAATTGTGGGGGAATCAACAAAGAAATTATGATTTGCTAAATTGTCAATCTGATGCCCTTAGAGATTGAGGAGGTTATTTTTAATGGAATGTATAAGTGAATACAAAGAAAAATTCAAAAAACTGAAAGAGATTCAGGAAAAATATGGAATTGATTCAAGTGAAACAGAATCAATTATGCAAGGAATTGATACCTACAGGGTTAATACACCGGTTGTAGGTAATTTTAGTACCGGAAAAAGTTCAATGATAAATGCAATCATTGGAAAACCGCTGTTAAGTGTAGAAATAACACCGGAAACTGCTGTTCCGACAGAAATATATTATGGTGATAATAAAGTGTATCAGTATGATAAAAATGCTGTTGTGGAGCGTATGATAGATGAGCTGCCTTTAAAAGGGCTGACTGTTCAGACTACAGATTTAGTAAAAATAGAATATGATAATGAATTTTTAAAAGAGATAAGGACGGTAAACATTGTAGATTTACCGGGATTTGATACAAGTTTTGAACTGCATAACAGGGCAATAGACCAGTATCTGCCGAATAGTCTTGCTTATCTGTTAGTAGTGTCATCGGATGAACCGGTTTTAAAAGAAAGTATTTCTGATTTCCTTAAAGAACTGAAAGTTTATAATATGCCGGTTTATGTTGTTATTACTAAGAGTAACAGACTCGATGAAGATGAGTTAGATGAATGTAAGAAATTACTTAAGAGACTTGTGGGAAAGATTGTAGAAAGAGATGATGTCAAGGTTGCATGTGTAGATTCTTATGGAAGAATTAACGTAGATGAACTAAAGGACATTTTGAAAGAGATACAGGGACAGACGAGCCAGATTTTTGTTAATAAGTTTTCAAAGTCACTCAGAGTAGCATCAAGGTATGCAGAAGTGTACCTCGTAGAAAGAATAGATAAAGCATGTTTGTCGACTTCGAGACTTGAACAGGAACAGGAGAAAGTCGAAAAGAGAATGAAAGAGATTTCCTTAGATATTGATAAGGAGAAGAATAATTTCAGCAGACAGGCTAAAGTATGTATTAACACAATTCGTGAAAGAATAAGAGGGGATTTAGAAGCAACACTTCCGACTATTAGTGCAATGTTAGAGAATGGAACTGATATTACCAATAAGATTAATTCTGTTGTAAGACGTTCTGTCAGAATTGGTATTAACACTGAATTTGAGCCAAAGTTAAAGAAATATGTTGAGCATATTTCAGAGATGATAACAATTGAATTTCCTGATAATGATATTATAATTAGTAATGTAAATACTGTTCTGAAGGATAATGTAGTGGATGAAGTGACTAAAACAGCATTGCCGGTTATATTAGCAGGGGTTGGACTTATACTTGCACCGGTTGCCGGAATAATCGGAGGAATGGTTGGAATTGCGGCTGATGTTATTCATAATATATCTAATAATAAGAAGAAGCAAAAAGAAGTTGATAAGGCTGCAAGAGCAATTATTGATGAAGTAACAGAACAGACTATTGCCAGCATTGAAGGCGAAATAACGAAATACATAGATGGTATTAACAGTAAAATAGAAAAAGATGTCCTTAAACAGAAATCCATACTTGAGAAATCTTTATCAGATATCAAGATTGATATCAGCATCGAAGAAAATAATCGTTCCAGAGACATAGACAGTCTGGAGGAGGATTTGAAAGTTATCAGAGCATTTAGAAATGACAATTTGGTGCAGGAGGATTAGATAATGGAATTTTATGAAAGAACAAGGGAAGATGAGATAGAATTCAGCAGGTTTACCGAAAAAGTTGATAATGTATATAATAATCTGCGTGGATTCGAAGAGGAAATAGATTTATTTGATATTGCATCTATTAAGAAGAATTTTATTGCAAAAACTAATGATTTTTTTAGAGAAGACAGAAAATTAAATATTGGTATAATTGGAAGAGTAAAAGTAGGAAAGTCAACATTTTTGAATACACTTTTATTTGATGGGAAAAGTATACTTCCAACGGCAGTTACACCTAAGACGGCTGCACTTACCAGAATTGAGTATGATGATGAAAACAGAATAGAAGTTGAATATTTCACAAAAGATGAATGGCGGCTCATCAATGTTAAATCTAAAGAGGATATTAATACAGGTGAATACGTTGTTGCAAAAGAAATCATGGAAATGCTTAGTGAGCGTGATATTTCACCTGAGAATTTCATTGTAAAAGGACATGAAACTATTCATTTTGATTCCTACGATGAATTGATGAATTCGTTAAATGAATACGTAGGTGAGAATGGCAAGTATACACCGATAGTTAAGGGCGTAAGTATTTTTGTGGATAAAGAGGAGTTAGACGGTATATCAATTGTGGATACACCGGGATTGTATGATCCGATTCTTTCTCGTGTTGATAAGACAAAACAATTTATGGAACTGTGTGATGTTGTATTTTTCTTAAGTAAATCCACATCGTTTCTCGATAAAAATGATATTGACCTTATGGCATCACAGCTGCCAAAAAAAGGTGTTAAAAAAGTAGTTTTGGTATGCAGCCGATTTGATGATGGATTACGTGATACCCTGTGGAATTGTAAAAATGTAAAAGAGGCAATTGACAGCACGAAACAGAAACTTACTACATATGCACAGCAGGCATTTATTAATTACAGAAATTCCAACATATATGTTAATAATGATATCATCGAGCAGTTTAAGCATCCAATCTTTGTTTCGTCTATGGTAGAAAATATGTCAAAGAAACAGATAGATGAATTTAGCAAAAAAGAACAACGCGTATATGATGATTTATGTGCTAAGAACAAACCTACTGCAAAAGATTTGCGTACTATTGGAAATATGGATGAGGTCCGAAAGGTATTTAAAGGTGTAATAGAAGAAAAAGAAAAAATGTTAGAGGAAAAAGCAGGGACATTTATACCTGTTGCGCAGGAAGAACTAAGTGATAAACTGGTCAGAATTTCTAAACTGGCAGTTAAACGTAAAGAACAGCTTCTTGAATATGATAAAGAAAAACTTACAGAGCAGAAGAAAACTATCACAACACATATTAATAAGATGAATGCTAACCTTGAAATAGTATTTAATGATTTAATAGAAAAAGTTGAACAGCAGAAACTTCAGGCCATAAGTGAAATAAGAGCATACAACAGAGAGTATCTTCAGGTTTCAGAAAAGGAGGGCATAGCAACTCATTTTGAAATAAGAAAAGAGTCGTCAGCTATATGGTTTAAGCCTTGGACCTGGGGAACAAGCGCAAGAGTGATATACAGTTATGATGAGAAGTACCAGTATATTGACGCTTATGACGCAATTGAGAATATCAGAAATTTTGTGGAAGATGGAAAAGAATGTATAGAGCATGCTTTTAATAAATCACTTGATATTGCAGAATTAAAACATAATCTTTTGTCAATTATTATCGAAAATCTTGATTCTTTAGGTGAAAGTTTTGATGCATCTTATTACAGAATATTAGTTGAAAAAACTTTGCAGGGCATAAAGATTCCTACGATTGAATTTCCTACAACACAGTTTGAGGATATAATTTCATCTGAATTTTCGGGCGAAATAAAAAGTAACTCAATGAAATCTAATTTTAAAAAAGTATTGTCAGATACAATTTATGATGTAAGAGAGGGAATATGTAAGAAATTAGAACATGAGATAATGCGATTCGAAGATGTGATAGAAGAATTGAAAAAAAATTTCTCTGTAGACCTTTTAGGTGATATACAGAAAGAATTAAATACAATTATTGAACAGTCTTCAGATAAAGAAAATAAGATTCAGAAATACAACCAGATAATCGAACTTATAGAAAAACTGAATGTCGAAATGTAATAGGTTGTCACACTAATGATTTCTGATTTTATAGAAAATTTCGAGTTTTTCAGAAGGTGTATACAAGGAAAAAGTCAATGGATGCATTTAACAAATGTAGTTGTGCCAAAAATCATTCTTAAACTTTGCAGAAAGGCTGGATATACAAGATAACAGCTATGGACAGTAATGATAATCAGTTAGAAACATTTATGGTTATAGATGATACAACTATAAGAATAAATGATAAAGTATATTCATGCAGTAAACTAGATATTTTTAAACTAGACGAATTAACCGGCATAAACAGATATTCGTAATGTGACAAATAAGTGTAAAGTGATTTGTTTTAGAAAACAGTGGACATCGTATTGCACAAAAACTCTCAAAATGTTCAAAATTAGATTATAGACAAATAGTTTAATTTTGAATATTTTTTTTATGGAATGATGCCAGAGTCAAATAGTATAAATTATGTTTATATTTATCATATTGCACAAAAGAATGAGTCTTGCTGAGTAATGCACACATTTTGAATTTATAATTATTCATCATTATAAATGAGGTTGTCTCACGTATAAAATCAGGTTATTTATACACAATATATACTGTTCAGATTATGCAGTTAAGATGGAGGTATATATGAGTGAAAAGGAACAGGCTCTTGATATTCAACAAAAGGAAAATGATGTCATTGAAGAATCAGGACAACTTGAACTTAAAAATAACAGTTCAAAAGTAAAGATACATTTGCTGTCGATTATAGGTGAGGTAGAAGGTCATGAGACACTGCCATCTACAAGTAAAACGACGAAGTATGAACATGTACTGCCTAAATTAGCAGAGATAGAAGATGACGATGAATATAAGGGCGTACTTATTATTATTAATACAGTTGGCGGAGATGTGGAATCGGGGCTTGCCATAGCAGAGATGATAGCTTCGCTTAGTAAGCCGACGGTATCGTTGGTACTCGGAGGAAGTCATTCTATTGGTGTGCCGCTCGCTGTTTCAACTGATTATTCATTTATAGTTCCTACGGGAACAATGGTAATTCATCCGGTGAGAATGAATGGACAGTTTATTGGAGCTCCGCAGACATATGAATACTTTAAAATAATACAGGATAGAATTGTAGGATTTGTGACTTCGCATTGCAGAATAAAAGATGACCGTCTTGAAGAAATGATGTTAAACAAAGGAATAATGACGAAAGATCTTGGTACTATTTTAGTGGGAGGAGAAGCGGTAGAAGAGGGAATAATTAATGAAATAGGAGGAATTGACAGGGCACTTGCTAAATTGCATGAGTTAATTGAAACTAGGAGTTAGAAAATAAACATTGAATAAAACTTAATTTAATAGTAAAATAAAGGATATGTATAATAGTGCCATTTTGATAATAAAATGGCACTATAAAGAAGAAAGGATATTTTATTATGAGTTTATTAGAATCAATAATATTAGGTATTATTCAGGGAATAGCAGAATTTCTGCCAATCAGCAGTTCGGGTCATCTTGCTATTTTCAAGGCATTGTTTGGATTAAAAGATGTAGGAATTGCATATGATATATTACTTCATTTAGGAACATTAGTGGCTGTGTTTATAGTTTATTGGAGTGATATTTGGAAATTGATTAAAGAAGGAGTGGGGATTGTTATTGATGTCTGCAGGAATATTGGAAGATTTTTTGGCAATAAACTTGGCGGCAGAAATTCAGAATATATACATATAGTGAGTACGGCATATAGAAAATTTGTAATGCTTATTATTGTGTCGACAATTCCTACAGGAATTATCGGTGTAATATTCAGTAAGATTTTCAATATGGATAATCCATCATTATTAATTCCGGGAATAAGTTTATTTATAACAGGTTTGATGTTATATGTAGTGGATGATTTACCGGCAGGAAAAAAGACTCCTAAAGAGACTTCATATAAGAATGCTGCTGTCTTAGGTATTGCACAGGGAATTGCCACACTTCCTGGAATTTCACGTTCAGGAACAACACTTACAGTTGGTGTGTTATGTGGATTTGACAGGAAATTTGCTGTTAAGTATTCATTTATTATGTCAATACCGGCTGTTTTAGGTGCATGTGTATTAGATCTTAAAGATTTATTTGAGCCTGGCAACACAATTAGCAACACTCAGCTTGTGTATTATGCAGTTGGTGCAGTTGTGGCAGGTTTTGTGGGATATGTGTGTATTAAGACACTTTTAATGTTGTTTAAGAATAGAAAAATGAAATATTTCTCATACTACTGTTTCTTAATGGGAATCGTGGCTATTATAGCTAATTTCATTTTATAAACGGAGTATTAAGAGATGTGAACATATAAATTAGGAGGCGTGAAATGGCGGCGCAAGGGAAAAAGAAGAGTACAACTAAAAAAAGTACTGCCAGAAAGAGACCGAGTACCCAGGCTAAAAGCCGTACTAAGAAAAATGTCACGGCGGTTCTAAAAAAAAATGAAAAGGATAGTGTGATTTCAAATGATATAAAAATAATTAGCAGTTTTGCAGTTATGGTATTGTTAGAGTTAAGTAATTTTTCGCTGATAGGCAGAGCCGGAAACATAATCAGCGGAGTTATGTTTGGTATATTTGGATTATTTACATACATAGTACCTGTTTTATTATTTATGGCTATTGGATTTTTTGTTGCAAATATAAGTAGTAGAGAGGCAATGAAGAAGCTGATTGCAGCAATAACATTATTTATTATGCTATGTACTTTTCTACAAATGTTTTATGCAGGTACTGAATATGGCTTCAGATTGGGAAGCATATTCAGGGCATGCAAAGAAGAGAGAAATGGCGGAGGAGTTATAGGCGGTTTATTTGCAGCAATTCTTTATTCAACTATTGGAATATATGGAGCATTTATAGTAGTAGTTGCCATAATAATGGCGACACTTGTGATTATATCAGAAAAATCTATTGTAAATACTGTGAAAAAGGGAAGCAGGCAGATGTATGACTCGGCAAAAGAAGATTTCAAAAAAATGAAGGACAGCAGTGCTGAGAGGATTGCAAAAAAAGAACAGAATAAATTAGACAGAGTAAAGAATACTGTAAGAGGAGTAAATCTTCATTCGAAGGTTACGGATGAAAATTCAATTAATGCAAACGTACACGAATTAATAGACAATGGCTCACTTTATCGTGGATATATAGATGCAGATGAGATAGATAATGCTGGGATAAATAAAACCGAGATAGATGAAACTAAGATAGAAAAAGAAAGTTCAGATAAGAAAGATGTTCTTGAGGAAAGAAAAGAAGATGAAAATGGAGAGTTTCAGCCAAAAGAAAAAATAGAGGTAAGCAAGGCTGCCAAAGAGGTAATGAATAGAAAGGCATTTTCGGGAGTGCCGATGGGAACAGCAGATAAGGTAAAGAATATTCCGATAGACAGACCTGTTCCGGACGTTAATAAAGTATCAGAAATGGCGAAACCTGTATCAAGTGTAAGTACGGGTAAGAAATCAAGAACATATATAATGCCGCCTCTGAGTCTGCTTAGAAAGGGAACGATACAAAAGAGAAGGGCAGACTCACGACTTAACGTCATAAGTGAAACTGCTGCAAAATTACAGGAAACCCTTAATGCATTCGGAGTAAAGGCAAATGTAGTAAATGAGAGCAGAGGACCTTCGGTTACCAGATATGAGTTGCAGCCTGAGACAGGTACAAAAGTAAGTAAGATAACATCCTTATCAGATGATATTAAATTAAATCTTGCTGCTTCAGATATAAGAATAGAGGCACCCATACCTGGAAAAGCGGCTGTTGGAATAGAGGTTCCTAATGCTGAAAGAGATTCGGTATTTTTAAGAGATTTGATTGAATCAGAAGAACTATCAAAACATTCGTCAAAACTTGCATTTGCAGCAGGTATGGATATTGCAGGCAAAGTCGTGGTAGCGGATATTGCCAAAATGCCTCATATGCTTATAGCAGGAACTACGGGCTCGGGTAAGTCAGTTTTTACTAACTCTATTATTATGAGTATTCTATTCAGAGCAAGGCCATCAGAAGTCAGATTTATTATAGTAGATCCTAAAGTTGTAGAATTTGGCGTGTATAATGGAATCCCACATTTACTGACACCTGTTGTAACCGATCCTAAAAAAGCAGCAAGCGCTCTTAACTGGGCTGTTGGAGAAATGGGAAGACGTTATAAAGAATTTGCTAAATACAATGTAAGGGATTTACATGGTTATAATGAAAAACTTAAACAGATGAATTATATGGATGGCGATGAAAAAATAGATGCAATGTATCAAATCGTTATAATCATTGATGAGTTAGCAGACCTTATGATGGTAGCGTCTAAAGAAGTGGAAAGTGCGATATGCCGTCTGGCACAGTTAGCAAGAGCTGCCGGAATTCACCTGATTATTGCAACACAGAGACCTTCTGTTGATGTTGTCACAGGTCTTATTAAAGCAAATATACCATCAAGGGTTGCACTCTTAGTTTCTTCAGGTACGGATTCTAGAACGATTATTGATTGTAATGGCGGAGAAAAATTATTAGGTAACGGAGATATGCTTTTCTATCCGTCAGGATATGTTAAACCGGTAAGATTACAAGGTGCATTTGTATCAGACGGAGAAGTACAGGCAGTAGTTAATTTTCTGATTAATAATAATCAGGACGTTAAATATAATGAAGAAGTTACTAATGTAGAATTAGCTATTCAGGACAGTAACCAATCAGGCAGCGAGGAAGACGGTAATGATGTCCTATTTGAAGAAGCAGCAAGATTTGTTATTGAAAGAGAAAAAGGTTCCACAAGTATGCTGCAGAGAATGTTTAAGATTGGATATAACAGAGCATCGCGAATTGTTGAACAATTAGAAAAAGCAGGAGTGGTTGGTCCGGATGCGGGAACAAAACCAAGAAAAGTAATTATGACACTGGAAGAATTTGAACAGAGTCTTTAATAAATATCAGAATTTTATTTAGCGCTGTTGTGAGAATGTCAGAAGGCGCGGAAATGAGGCAGGAAAATGGCAAAGGAATACAAATCGGATATTGAAATTGCTCAGGAGGCAGTTATGCTTCCAATCAAAGAGGTAGCAGGAAAACTTGGAATTGAAGAAGATGATTTGGAGTTGTATGGAAAATATAAGGCAAAGTTATCTAATGAATATCAGAAAAAAATAGAAAATAATAAAGATGGTAAATTAGTATTAGTAACAGCAATTAACCCAACACCGGCAGGTGAAGGCAAGACAACAACAACTGTTGGATTAGGACAGGCTTTTGGTAAACTGAATAGAAAATCTATCATAGCGCTCAGAGAACCTTCACTTGGACCGTGTTTCGGAATAAAAGGCGGAGCTGCAGGAGGCGGATATGCACAGGTGGTTCCAATGGAGGAATTGAATCTTCATTTTACGGGAGATTTTCATGCCATCACATCCGCTAATAATCTGCTTGCTGCATTATTAGACAATCATATCCAGCAGGGAAATGAATTAAGAATTGACACAAGGCAGATAGTATGGAAAAGATGTTTAGATATGAATGACCGCGCACTTAGAAATGTGGTAGTCGGACTTGGTTCAAAAATGGACGGTTTTGTAAGAGAAGATCATTTCGTTATTACAGTTGCATCGGAGATAATGGCAATTTTATGTCTGGCAAGTGATATGAATGATTTAAAAGAAAGACTTGGAAAGATTATTGTTGCATATAATTATGATGGAGAACCTGTAACTGCAAAAGAGTTAAATGCAGTCGGAGCAATGGCAGCATTGCTTAAGGATGCCATTAAGCCTAATCTTATTCAGACGTTAGAGCATACACCTGCACTTGTTCATGGCGGACCTTTTGCGAATATTGCACATGGCTGTAATTCAGTCAGAGCAACAAAAATGGCACTTAAGATGGCAGATATAGTTGTTACGGAAGCAGGTTTCGGCGCAGATTTAGGTGCAGAGAAATTCTTTGATATCAAATGCAGAATGGCAGGATTGAAACCGGACGCAGTAGTACTTGTTGCAACTGTCAGAGCGTTAAAATATAATGGTGGAGTTCCAAAGAACGAACTTAACGATGAGAATCTTGAGGCTCTTGAAAAGGGAATTGTTAATCTTGAAAAACACATTGAAAATTTGCAGCAATATAATGTTCCTATTGTTGTTACCCTTAACTCATTTGTAACGGATACTGAAGCTGAATATGCATATATTAAGAAATTCTGTGAAGACAGAGGATGTGAATTTGCATTATCAAGAGTGTGGGAAAATGGCGGAGAAGGCGGCATAGAACTTGCGAATAAAGTTTTAGAGACACTTGATACAAAGGAAAGTCACTTTGAACCGCTTTATCCGGATGAGATGTCATTAAAGGATAAGATTAAAACAGTGGCAACTAAGATATATGGTGCTGATGATGTTAAATATTCGCAGGCAGCAGAGAAAGCACTCGAAAGAATTACCGCAATGGGATTTGGCAATATGCCTGTATGTATGGCAAAGAATCAGTATTCATTATCTGATGACCAGACGAAGCTCGGAAGACCTGAGGAATTTGATATAAATGTCAGAGAAGTATATGTATCAGCCGGTGCAGGCTTTGTAGTTGCAATAACAGGTGCAATCATGACAATGCCGGGACTTCCTAAACAACCGGCAGCATTTAATATAGATGTTAACGAAGATGGCATAATTGAGGGATTGTTCTAAATATAGTGTAACATTAAATAAAGCATGATAGTATGCCTTAGGGCATGGCAGAAACGAGGTATGACATGAAATTAAAATTTACTAAAATGCATGGAACAGGAAATGATTATGTATATGTGAATGGATTTGAAGAGAAAATTTGTAATCCTTCAGAAGTGTCAATAAAAGTTAGTGACAGACATTTTTCCATCGGAGCAGACGGACTTATTATTGTGGCACCATCTGAGGTGGCAGATGTAAGAATGATAATGTTTAATGCAGATGGTTCAGAAGGTAAGATGTGCGGAAATGGTATAAGATGTGTAGCAAAATATGCATATGACCATAATCTTACTGACAAAAAGGAAATGACGATAGAAACAGCATCAGGCATTAAAGATATTAAGGTAACAGTTGATGAAAATAACAAAGTGGATTACGCTGTAGTAAATATGGGAAAGGCAATTTTAAAGCCGAAAGATATTCCAATGACTGCTGAAGGTGATTCATTTGTGGGAAAAGAATTAACCGTAAATGGAAACACATATATATCAACAGCGGTATCCATGGGGAATCCTCATATGGTAATATTTACACATGGAATAGATGAACTTAAGTTAGAAGAAATAGGACCTTATTTTGAAAATCAGGAATTGTTTCCAGAGAAGGTTAATGCTGAATTTGTGGAAGTATTAGATGACCATAATTTTAAAATGAGAGTATTTGAGCGAGGTTCCGGGGAAACAATGTCTTGCGGAACAGGCACATGTGCAGTGACAGTGGCAGCAGTGCTAAATGGGTTTGCGGAATATGGAGAAGAACTTACCATTCACATAAGAGGCGGTGAACTTAAAGATACTTATTATGAAGATGGGACAGTGATTATGAAAGGTCTGGCAACCCATGTGTTTGACGGAGAAATAGAGATATAATTCATTCTGGGAGATGTTTGTGGTATATCATCTGCCGGGTAGTTTATAAATACCGCAGAAATGAGTGTATATATGAAATTATCGGAATGCTTACAGAAATTAGAATACAAGTGTTTAAAAGGAAATGCTGATGTGGAGATAAATGATGTTGTATACGATTCAAGAAAAGCTAGAAAAGATAATGCATTTATATGCATAGCCGGTGCAGTTACTGACGGACATAAATATATTGCTGCAACTATAGAAAATGGCTGTAAAGTATTTGTGGTTCAGAAAGATTTAGATGAATTAACAGAGTTATCGGATAGAGATGTAACCGTAATAAAAGTTCCGGATACAAGAATTGCTTTATCGTATATGGCAGCAGCAGTATTTGATTATCCTGCTGAAAGATTACAGACAATTGCAATTACGGGAACAAAAGGCAAGACTACCACAAGTTTTATGGTTAGAACGATTTTAGAGCATCATGGCATGAAAGTTGGTATTATAGGAACCACGGGTGTGTATATGGGAGAAAAGTTTTTTGAAATCCACAACACAACTCCTGAATCTTATGATATTCATAAGTATTTTAATATGATGACAGAAGAAGGCTGTAATGTATGTGTAATGGAAGTATCGTCACAGGCACTGAAACTTAACAGGACTGCCGGAATAGAATTTGACTATGGAGTGTTTACTAATCTGTCGCCCGACCATATTGGCGAAAATGAGCATGCAGACTATGCAGAATATGTGAATTGCAAGAGTATGCTATTTAAACAGTGTAAGCACGGAGTATTCAATATAGACGACAAAGAAGCGGAAAATATGATGCAAGATGCTGTATGTGATAAGCACACCTATGGTTTTGATGAGAATGCCGACTTACATATAGATAACATTGAATACATTGTAAGACCGGGATTTATTGGAATTGGATTTGATGCATATGGAGCGGTTAATGAACACTTTGAGGTAAGTACACCGGGTAAATTCTCGGCTTATAATGCGATGTCGGCAATTATGGTTTCAGAATTATTTGGTGTAAATATAGATGATATAAGAGCAGGACTGCTTAATACCTTTGTAAGAGGCAGAGTTGAATCTGTAAAAATATCGGACAGATTTACCTTATTAATTGATTATGCACATAATGCGATGAGTATGGAAAGCCTGTTAACTACTATCAGAGAATATAATCCTAAAAGGATAGTAAGTCTGTTTGGGTGTGGCGGAAACCGTTCTAAACTAAGAAGATATGAAATGGGAGAAATATCAGGCAAATTAGCAGATTTATCAATTATTACGGCAGATAATTCAAGATTTGAAAGTGTGCTTGATATTATAGCAGATATTAAGATTGGAATGAATAAAACTGATGGGAAATATATTGTAATTCCTGACAGAAAAGAAGCTATAAAATACAGTATAGAAAATGCGCAGTATGGAGATATTGTGCTTCTCTTAGGAAAAGGTCATGAAGATTATCAGGAAATCGAAGGAGTCAGACATCCTTTTGATGAAAGGGTAATTATTAAAGATATACTTGAAGAGTTAAGAAAGGAAGGTAAAGAAATATAATGACACAGATAATTGATGGAAAGAAGATTTCAGCAGAATTAAAAGACGAATTAAAGGTTAAGGCAGCAAATTACAAAGAAAAGGGCATAGAGATTACACTTGCGGTTATTCAGGTGGGAAATGATAAGGCAAGCAGTGTGTATGTGGGAAATAAGAAAAAGGCATGTGAATATATAGGTATTAATTCATTATCTTATGAATTAGAAGAAAATACAACAGAAGAGGAATTGTTAAAACTTATAAGAGAACTTAATGACAGGACTGATGTTAACGGAATCCTTGTGCAGCTTCCACTTCCTAAACACATTGACGAAGATAAAGTTATAGAAACAATTGACCCAAAGAAAGATGTTGATGGTTTCCACCCGATGAGTGTGGGTGCATTATCTATTGGTAAAAAAGGATTTATATCATGTACACCTTATGGAATTATAGAATTATTAAAGAGAAGTAATATAGATATAGATGGTAAGGAATGTGTGGTAATCGGCAGAAGTAATATTGTTGGTAAGCCGATGTCAATGTTATTATTAAGAGAAAATGCTACAGTAACAGTTGCACATTCACATACTAAGAATTTAAAAGAAGTGGCAAAACGTGCCGATATACTTATAGTTGCAATCGGTAAACCTCTTTTCATCAATTCCGAATATGTAAAGGAAGGTGCAGTGGTTATAGATGTGGGAATTCACAGAGACGAGAATAATAAATTATGCGGAGATGTGGATTATAAAGATGTATTTCCGCATGTAAGTGCAATAACACCTGTTCCGGGCGGTGTCGGTCCTATGACAATTGCCATGCTTATGAAAAATTGTGTAAATGCTGTTGAAATACAGAAATAGGATGGAGAAAAGAATTGAAGTTTGCTAATATCATTGTGAATATATCGCATGAAAAACTAGACAGACCATTTCAATATATAATACCGGATAATCTGATTACGGAGATAAGTGCCGGATGTCAGGTGGATATACCTTTTGGCAGGAGCAATAGAATGATTACGGGATATGTTATAGAAGTTACGGACATTCCTGAATTCGATGTTAAGAGACTTAAATACATTGCGGGAATTAAAAAGGGAAGTCTTAAAGTGGAATCCCAGCTTATTGCACTGGCATGGTTTATAAAAGAACAATATGGTTCAACCATGAATAAGGCTCTGAAAACGGTAATTCCAATAAAGCAGTCTGTTAAAAGTCTAGATAAAAAGTATGTAAAACTTAAAGTTTCAAAAGCAGAAGCACTTGATTTATATGAAAAATATAGCAATATGAAAAATACACAGTCAAGGGCAAGAGTTATAAAGGAACTTACTGAAACAGAGAGCCTTGAATATAATCTGATTATTGATAAAATGCAGGTATCTGATGCAGTAATTAAAAATTTAGAAAAGTCTGGAATTATTCTGATTATTCATGATGCTTTTTACAGAAATCCTGTCAATGATTATGGTGAAGTGGATTACAGCATTGAATTGAATGAATTTCAGAGAGAAATAGCGGACAACATTAATGCAGATATTAATTCCGGTAATAACCACACACACTTAATCTTTGGTGTGACGGGAAGCGGTAAAACGGAAGTATATATGGAAGTAATTGCAAATGTAATAGAAAATGGTAAGGAAGCCATTGTGCTGATTCCTGAAATTGCATTAACATATCAGACTATTAAGCGTTTTTATAAAAGATTTGGTGATAAAGTGTCAATAATTAATTCAAAATTATCTGCCGGTGAAAAATATGACCAGTTTGAACGGGCTAAAAATGGTGAGATTAATATAATGATTGGGCCACGCTCCGCATTATTTACACCATTTAGAAATCTTGGATTAATTGTTATAGATGAGGAACACGAGGGTGCTTATAAAAGTGACCAGATTCCTAAATACCATGCAAGAGAGACTGCAATAGAGAGGGCGAAAATTGCAGGTGCTTCTGTTATTCTAGGTTCGGCAACCCCGTCAGTTAATACATTTTACAAGGCACTGTCGGGTGAATATGTATTGCACAGGCTTGATAAAAGAGCAAATAACAGAGAACTTCCAAAGGTTCATGTAGTGGATTTAAGGGAAGAATTAGAAAATGGCAACAGGGATATTTTAAGTGTTAAGTTAAGAGAACTTATAACGGACCGTTTAAGCAAAAAAGAACAGGTAATACTCTTTATTAACAGAAGAGGTTATGCTTCATTTGTATCATGCCGCTCATGTGGTAAGCCAATAAAATGTCATCATTGCGATGTGTCTCTTACACTTCATAAGAAAAGAGGAAGTGTAGATACACTGAACTGCCATTATTGCGGATATTCCATACCTATGCCTAAGGTGTGTCCGTTATGTTCGTCTAAATATATAGGAAGATTTGGACTTGGAACAGAACAGGTTGAAGAAAGAATTAATGAAATATTTCCGAAGGCTAAGACACTTAGAATGGATATGGATACTACAAGAGCAAAGGGTGAACACGAGAATATCCTGTCAGCATTCGCAAATGGTGATGCAGATATATTAGTAGGAACACAGATGATTGTAAAAGGTCATGATTTCCCAAATGTTAGTCTTGTGGGAATAATAGCTGCTGATTTATCATTATTTTCTTCTGATTATATGGCATCTGAAAGAACGTTTGAACTGCTTACTCAGGCAGCGGGCAGGGCAGGACGTGGAGATGTAGAAGGAGAAGTTGTGATACAGACTTACAGTCCGGAAGAAATGTGTATCAGGACTGCAATGAATCAGGATTATGAAGAGTTCTATAAGAATGAAATAAGTTATAGAAAATTAATGGCTTATCCTCCGGCATTTAATATGTGTGCAATACTTATAAGTGATAAAAACGAGAAACTAGCAGAGAAAGTAACAAATGACATTGCTAACAGAATGGAGAAAAGTAACATAGACGGACTGATGATTATGGGACCGTCTAAAGCAGGAATATCAAAGATAAATGATGTCTACAGAAATGTCATTTACATAAAGCACAGAGATGGAGAGGTCATTATTAAAGTAAAAAATGCAGCCCAGAGATATTTAGATATGGTTGATGAATATAAAGATGTATCAGTACAATTTGACTATAATCCAATGTCAAATTATTAATGAAAGGAAGGAAAAAGGAAAATGGCAATAAGAAATATCAGAACACTCGGAGATGACGTTCTTACTAAGAATTGCAGAGAAGTTAAAGAAGTTAATGAAAGAACAAGAGAACTTATTGATGATATGTTAGAAACTATGTATGAATCAGACGGTGTCGGTCTTGCGGCTCCGCAGGTAGGAGTTCTTAAGAGAATAGTAGTAATAGATGTAGGAGAAGGTCCGCTGGTTCTTATTAATCCAAAGGTTGTAGAGACAAGCGGAAGCCAGACGGGAACAGAAGGGTGCTTAAGTGTTCCTGGCAAGGCAGGAACAGTAACCAGACCCAATTATGCAAAAGTAATTGCCTTCGATGAAGAAATGAACGAGTTCGAAGCAGAAGGAACTGAACTGCTTGCAAGGGCAATATGTCATGAATGTGACCATTTAGATGGAAAATTATATGTGGATTTGGTAGAAGGTGAATTACACGATACAACCGTAGAAGAATAGCAGCAGAGTCTGTAATTTTGCTTGCGATTCACTGGCAAAGGTGTTTCAGAATAGGAGAAAACTTAAATATGAAGATTGTATTTATGGGAACCCCGGATTTTTCAGTTGGGGCATTGGAATCAATTATAGAGGCAGGGCATGAAGTTGCAGCAGTTGTCACTCAGCCGGATAAGAAAAAGGGCAGAGGCAGGGAAGTGCAGTTTACACCTGTAAAAGAAACGGCATTAAAGCATAATCTTACGATATATCAGCCGGTTAAAGTTCGTGATGAAGAATTTATGGACATTTTAAGAAAAATTAATCCCGATGTAATAGTTGTAACCGCATTTGGACAGATTTTACCGAAGTCAATTCTTGGACTTGCAAAATATGGCTGTATTAATATCCATGCATCACTTTTACCAAAATATCGTGGTGCTGCGCCGATTCAGTGGACAATTATTGATGGTGAGGAAAAGACCGGGGTAACCACGATGCAGATGAATGAAGGAATAGACACAGGTGATATTCTTGAAACAACGGAGATAGTCATAGAAGAAAAAGAAACCGGAGGAAGTCTGTTCGCTAAATTAGCGGAGGCTGGTGCAAAACTTATTGTTAAGACTCTTGAAAATGTAGAAAAAGGTGACATTCACCCTGTAAAACAGGATGATTCAAAATCAAATTATGCCAAAATGCTCACAAAGGAACTTGGGAATATCGATTTTAACAAAACGGCAGCAGAAATTGAGAGACTTATAAGAGGACTTAATCCATGGCCGAGCGCATATACCAAATTAGGTGATAAGACGCTCAAAATATGGGACGCAGATGTTGTTGACAGAGAGTATGATGGCAGATGTGGTGAAATAGTGGATATTGATAAGACAAGTATCTATATTAAGACAGGTGAAAAGACCCTTGCTGTTAACGAATTACAGTTAGAAGGTAAAAAGAGAATGGACACTTCTGTATTTCTGTTAGGGTATAAGGTGGAAAAGGGAGTAATTCTTGAATGACAGACAATAATGCGAAGAATGGCAATTCGAAAAATTTAAATTATAAAGAGAACGCTGTGCATAATCATACTTCTACAAAAAACAATTTGCAAAAGCAGAGTTTAAAAAATCCCAGACAAATTGTTTTAGAAATACTTATTCTTGTATTAGAAGAGGGTAAATTAAGTCATCTGGTGATAAGGGATAAGTTAAAGGAATATGATTATTTAGAAAAGCAGGACAAATCATTTATTAATAGGATTGCTGATGGAACAATAGAGAGAAAAATCACTATTGATTATATAATTAATCAGTTTTCTAAAGTAAGAGTTAATAAAATGAAACCTCTTATAAGAGAAGTTTTAAGAATGGCTGTGTATCAGATAATATATATGGATAGTATTCCGGATAGTGCTGCCTGCAATGAGGCAGTGAAGACTACAAAGAAATATGGATTCTCAAGTCTGTCAGGCTTTGTTAATGGGATATTAAGAAATATTTCAAGACAGAAAGACAGTATAAAATATCCGAATATTGAAAAGAGTCAAGTAGAATTTTATTCAGTTAAATATTCTATTCCGGAATGGCTGGTTCAGTCATTTATTAATGATTATGGTCAGAAGATTACAGAGGAAATGCTTGAAAATATGTATTCTAAGACAGAAAATACAATAACAGTAAAGGTAAATTCCTCGAAAGCCGATATAAATGAAGTGATAGAATCAGTTTTGGCAGATAGAATAGAAGTGAAAAAATCTAATTTGGCAGATAATGCACTTATAATTAAAGGATTTGAAAGAATAGACAGTATAAAGGCTTTTAGAAAAGGATTAATTCAGGTACAGGATATAAGTTCAATGTTAGCCGGTCAGATAAGCGGAATAAAGAAAGATGACATTTGTATAGATATGTGTGCTGCACCCGGTGGAAAAAGTATTCATGCTGCTGACATATTAAACGGAACAGGTTATGTATATTCAAGAGATTTATCAGAGACAAAAGTTAATCTCATAAGAGAAAATATAGACAGATGTGGATTTGAAAATATATCTGAGGAAGTATGGGATGCAACTGAATTTAAAGAATCCGATAAAGGAAAGGCAGATGTTGTAATTGCAGATGTTCCATGTTCCGGAATGGGTGTAATAAGAAAGAAAACAGATATTAAATACAATATTTCAGAAGAAAGTGTGAAAGATTTAGCAAAACTTTCACAGAAAATTCTTAATAATGCGGTAAAATATCTTAAGACTGGTGGAATATTGATTTTCAGTACATGTACAATGAATAAAATTGAGAATGACGAAAACAGAAAATGGCTTATTGAAGAAATGCATATGGAGCCGGCTGACTTTACAGATAGTCTCAGTAATGATATATTAAATATTGGTTTAAATAGAGAAACAGCTAAAAAAGGTTATCTTCAGTTGTTTATGACTAAAGAGTTTGATGGATTCTACATATCTAAGTTCATCAAAAAGTAGGTGGTATATATTATGGAAAAACAGGATATTATGTTATATAGCCTGGAAAATTTAAAGGAATATCTTACATCAATTGGTGAGAAAACATTCAGGGCAAAACAGATATATGAGTGGCTTCATCAGAAACTTGTGGAAAATTTTGATGAAATGTCTAATATTTCTAAAAGTCTTAAAGAAAAACTAAATGAAGATTTCTATATTGAATCTTTAGAGATGATTCAGGTTCTTACGTCACAGATTGACGGCACACAGAAATTTTTATTCCGTTTAAAAGACGGTAATGTAATAGAAAGTGTACTTATGAGATATAAGCATGGAAATTCCGTATGCATTTCTACTCAGGTAGGATGCAGGATGGGCTGCAGATTCTGTGCTTCCACACTTGATGGACTTGTTAGAAATCTAAAATCTTCAGAGATGTTAGAAGAAATATATCATATTCAGAGATACATAGGAGAGCGCATTTCTAACATTGTATTAATGGGAAGCGGCGAGCCTATGGATAATTTTGACAATGTGGTGAATTTCGTAAAATATATATCTGATGAAAATGGCTTGCATATTAGTCAAAGAAATATTACAATATCATCATGTGGTCTGACAGAGAAGATAAAAGAACTTGCAGATTTAAATGTGCAGATAACACTGGCTTTGTCATTGCATGCAGCAGATGATGAGACAAGAAGACAACTTATGCCTATTGCTAATAAATATACTATTGCAGAAGTATTAGAAGCATGTAATTATTTCTTTCAGAAGACAGGAAGAAGAATTACATTTGAATACAGCCTTGTAGCAGGTGTTAATGATACAAAAGAGGAAGCAGCTAAGTTAGTTTTGCTTATTAAGGGAATGAACTGTCATGTGAATCTCATACCTGTTAATCCTATTAAGGAAAGAGACTTTAAGAAGTCTGATAAGGTTAATATAGCAGTGTTTAAAGGTCATCTTGAAAAGAATGGAATTAATGTTACCATTAGAAGAGAGATGGGGTCAGATATACAAGGTGCCTGTGGGCAGCTTCGAAAAAGTTATATCGAAGAAGAAACAGGAGAAAAGGAGGTATTATCTTGAAAGCATTTGCAAAAACAGATATAGGCGCTAAGAGACAAACAAATCAGGATTATATTTTTTGTTCAATGCAGCCGGTAGGGAGTTTACCTAACCTTTTCATTGTGGCAGATGGAATGGGCGGACATAAGGCGGGAGATTTGGCATCAAGGTATACAGTAGAAGAGTTTTTAACTTCAGTTAGAGAATCTGGGGCTGAGAATCCAATATCAATAATTGAAGAGGCAGTTAGAGATTCTAATCTGGCGTTAATTCAGAAGTCAAAGGAAAGTATTGATTATGAAGGAATGGGAACTACATTAGTAGTTGCAACATTTATTGATAAATCATTATATATTGCCAATGTAGGCGACAGCAGACTGTATCTTGTGAATAATGAGATACAGCAGATAACTAGAGATCATTCTCTGGTAGAAGAGATGATAAGTCTTGGAGAGATAGACAGGAAGAATGCCAGAACCCATGAGAAGAAGAATATCATTACAAGGGCAATTGGTGTTGATTCGGAGGTTGTAGCAGATTTCTTTGAAATCGAATATTCAAAAGGGGACATAATACTTATGTGCTCTGATGGATTGTCTAATATGATTGAAGATGAAGATATTAAGGTAATTGTTAATGAAGGAACAGATTTATCAGAAATTACTAATAAACTTATAGAAGTAGCTAATAGAAACGGCGGTAAGGATAATATTTCAGTTATTCTCATTGAACCGGATTATGAAGAGGTGAAAGCATGTTAAGAAAAGGTATGTTTATCAGTGATCGATATGAGATTATCGACAAGGTGGGGTCAGGCGGAATGTCTGATGTGTATAAGGCAAAATGTCATAAGTTGAACAGATATGTGGCTATTAAGGTTTTAAAACAGGAATTTAGTGAAGATAAGAATTTTGTTTCTAAATTCAGAGTTGAGGCACAGTCTGCAGCAGGATTGTCGCATCCTAATATTGTTAATGTATTTGATGTTGGTGAAGATAATGGTCTTTACTATATTGTAATGGAATTGATTGAAGGAATTACTTTAAAGAAATATATTGACAGAAAAGGACAGTTACCCGTTAAAGAAGCGGTAAGTATTCTTATTCAGGTGTCACAGGGTATCGAGGCGGCACATAATAATCATATTATCCATAGGGATATTAAGCCTCAGAACATAATTATTTCTAAAGAGGGAAAAGTTAAGGTTACAGACTTTGGCATTGCCAGAGCTGCATCAGCTAATACCATAAGTTCTAATGCCATGGGTTCGGTTCATTATATTTCACCGGAACAGGCAAAAGGCGGATTTATTGATGAGAAGAGTGATATTTATTCTCTGGGTATTACACTTTATGAAATGGTTACGGGAAAGGTTCCTTTCGAAGGAGATTCAACAGTTTCAATTGCTTTACAGCATGTGCAGAATGAACTCCCTTCACCATTAATATATGTACCGGACCTTCCAATTAGCGTTGAGAAGATAATTGAAAAGTGTACACAGAAAAAGCCTGACAGAAGATATCTGAAAGTATCTTCATTGATTGCAGATTTGAAGAAATCATTGATTTCTCCTGATGAAGATTTTGTACAGATGGTTACATTAGATGAAAATGGTGCCACAAGAATGATTTCTGATGAAGAAGTATCACAGATTAGAAAAGAGTCAGGATTTGAGAGGCAGGAAATCGATATTCCGGTAATTGGCAAAGATAATGAAGTATTAGAATTAGCTGATAATGATGAGGAAGTAGTAGACGATATCGAAGACGAACTTGCTGAAGATGAGAATCCTAAGTTAGATAAAATTATTGCAATAGGTGGCATTGTGACAGCTGTTGTAATTGTTATTATAGTAGCATTTGTAGTTATTTCGTTTATGGGCAATGGCTGCAGCGGTTCATCAGGTAAGAAAGATGATACAACAGAAGAAACAACACTTGATGCGAAACACACTAAAGTTCCTAATGTAGTTGGACTTAAAGAGGCGGAAGCTATTGATAAACTTAAAAAGGCAACACTTGGTTACAAAGTTCAGCAGGAAAATGATAATAAGATTGAAGAAGGACTTGTAATCAGTACTTCAGAAGATGCAGATACAGTTGTGGAGAAGAATAGCACAATCACGATTGTAGTCAGTATGGGTGCCAAGGAATTTGATATTCCGGACGTGGCAGGGCAGGAAAAGGATGCAGCTAAGCAGACACTTAAAGATTTAGGATTGAATGTAAAGATAGAATATAAAGCAGATAACAGTGTTGATATTGATAAGGCACTCAGTACAGAGCCGGCAGCATATCAGCGGGCTAAATATGGTGATGATATTACGCTATATGTAAGTTCAGGAAGTGATTCTACTGATGTTACGGTACCTAAGATATTAGGATTGTCTAAAGATGCAGCAAAAGCTTCATTAGAAGCACAGGGACTTAAACTTGGCGAAGTAAGCGAAATGAACAGTGATGACTACAAGAGCGGTCTTGTAGCTAAACAGGATATTGATTATAACAGTAAAGTGCCACAGGGAACATCAGTTAATATCTGGATAAGTAAAGGACCAGAGGAGAAGCCGACAGTTCCTAATCTGGTAGGCAAGACACAGAGTCAGGCAGAGTCAGACTTAACTTCAGCAGGTCTTTCGGTTGGTACAGTTAAGACTGCATATGACGATAAGGTTGCAAAGGGTACGGTAATCAGTCAGGAAACAGCCTCAGGAACAACAGTTTCTAAAGGAACAAAGGTTAATTTCACTGTAAGTGACGGACCAAAACCACAAGAGAAACCAGCTGCTAAGAATGTTAAAATTGAAATATCAAAATCAGATTTTGAAAATAATATTCCTGAAGGTGTTACAGGAGGAACGTTAATTGCAAATATTGCGGTTACATGTGTAGCTAAGACAGAGAGTTATACGCAGAACCTTGGAAGTTTAGAAGCATTTACAAGCAAGACGATAAGCCAGACAGTTGATTCAACAGCGCAGTATGCAATAATAACCATAACGTTAGATGACGAAGCGATATATACAGCACCTAAGGTATATGTAAGTTAGTATATTTAAGACGAATGAAGGTAAACATGCAGGGAAAAATAGTAAAAGGAATAGCAGGATTCTACTATGTACACGTTGTGCATAGTGGAATCTATGAATGTAAGGCAAAAGGAATTTTCAGAAATAAGAAGATAAAGCCGCTTGTCGGTGACAACGTGGATATAGAGATTCTTGATGAAGAGAATAAACTTGGAAATATTGTGAATATCTGTGACAGAGAAAATGAATTAATCAGGCCTGCGGTATCTAATATCAGTCAGGCTTTGGTTGTATTTGCAATTGCTAATCCGATGCCTAATCTCAATTTGTTAGACAGATTCTTAGTAATGATGGAGAGAAATGGTATAGATACGATAATATGCTTCAATAAGACGGATTTAGTATCAGAAGAAAAGATAATAGAATTGCGTGATATATATGTTAAAGCAGGATATCATGTAATGTTTACCTCTACTAAAGAGAATATGGGAATTGAGGAAGTTTTAAGAATAATAGAAGGTAAGACAACAGCATTTGCAGGACCATCCGGTGTGGGAAAATCATCATTATTGAATGCACTGATTCCTGAAGCCAATTCAGAAACAGGTGAAATCAGTGAGAAAATCAAACGTGGGAAACATACAACAAGACACACGGAAATATTTAATGTGCTTGGTGACACGTATCTGATGGACACACCTGGATTTAGTTCGTTATATGTAAATGATTTTGAAAAGGAAGATTTAAAAGAATATTTCAGGGAATTTGCAGAGTACAACAATGGCTGCAGATTTGTGGGCTGTGTTCATGAAAATGAACCTGACTGTCTTGTGAAAGAGGCGGTAGAAGAAGGCAAAATAAGTAAATCAAGATACAATAACTATATTTTAATGTATGAAGAAATAAAAAATAAAAAAAAGTACTAGGACAACGTCTCTAAAATAGCTATACAATAAAATAATCAGATAGTGCCTTAGGTGGGTAAACTGTTATAAAATGGCAGTAGAAAAGAGGGAATATGTTAAAAAAGAAAGTGAGACTTGCACCTTCGATTTTATCAGCAGATTTTTCAAAACTTGGTGATGAAATACGCGCAGTTGATAAGGCAGGAGCCGATTACATTCACATTGATGTAATGGACGGAAGTTTTGTTCCAAGTATTTCATTAGGATTACCTGTAATCAAATCCATTAGAAAAGTCACAGATAAGATATTTGATGTGCATTTGATGATTGATGAACCTGTAAGATATATTAAGGAATTTGCGGATACGGGAGCCGATATTATAACTGTCCATGCAGAAGCTTGTAAGCATTTAAACAGAACTGTTCAAGTTATAAAGGAATGTGGCTGTAAGGCAGGAGTTGTGCTGAATCCTTCTACTCAATTGAGCGAATTGGATTACATTTTAGAATACGTGGACATAGTATTACTTATGAGTGTCAATCCGGGATTTGGAGGTCAGAAATATATTGAAAATATTACAGGCAAGATTAGAGAGTTAAGAAAAATTATTGATGAAAAAAAACTTGATGTGGATATTGAAGTTGATGGTGGTGTTAACTTAGAAAATATAAAGATGATAGTTGATGCCGGGGCAAATGTATTAGTTGCAGGTTCAGCAGTATTCAACGGAGATATTGAAAAAAATATGAAAGAGTTAAAGGGGATGTTAGAGAGATGAAAAATACTTTAATTATTACAGGCGGAGACGTCGATGTTGATTTCCTGAAAAAATATTATGAAGAGAATGAATTCTCATTGGTCATTGCAGCAGATGGCGGTCTTAGGGCGGCTGATACTCTGGGAATTGTACCAAACTATATTGTTGGTGATTTTGATACGATAAGCCCTCTTGTACTATTTAAGTATGAAGAGATGGAAAATGTTAAGATAAAGAGATTTAGACCTAAAAAAGATTTTACGGATACATATATAGCATTAATGACGGCTATTGAAGAGGAAAGTTTTGCAATACATATAATAGGCGGGACAGGTTCAAGACTGGACCATACGCTGGCTAATATACAGTTATTGCAGGTAGCACTTAATAATGGCATAGAGGCAATTATTGTAAGCCGTAATAATAGAATAAGATTATTAGGCAAAAAAAGACATGATATAAAAATATATAAAGGTGAATACAAATATGTGTCACTTATACCTCTTACGGATTTGGTTACAGGTATTTCCACAAAAGGACTGGAATATAATTTAGAAGAACGTGATTTTTATATTGATAATGATATAAGTCTTGGTGTAAGTAATGAAATTCTTGATAAGGAAGCAGAAGTACATATAGATAATGGAACTTTGATTCTGATGGAAACAAATGATTAATAGGAGAAATTTTCATGACCATAGATGAATATACTATTGAAGAAAAAATACAGTATAAAAACGGTTAATGATTTTATAAAGGATAATTGTAATATCATAGTAGATATGCAATATATGGCTAGCAAGGGGATAATTAGCACAGAATATTCTGTTATGATAGTTATGGAGATGAAAGAAAAGGTGTCATGAACAGTTGAATCTAAGCTGGATTTATATAAATATTAAGAGTGCATATGCACTCTTAATATCATATATAATATTTTACGAAATGATTTAAAAAAGATATTTTGCATCACTTAATCTAATCTATACGTTAAATCTGAATAAGATTACATCACCATCTTTAACTACATAATCTTTACCTTCAAGTCTTACAAGACCCTTGTCTTTTGCACCTGAATATGAAGCACAATCAAGTAAATCCTGATAATTAACAACTTCTGCTCTGATGAATCCACGTTCAAAGTCACTGTGAATCTTGCCGGCAGCACCGGGAGCCTTTGTTCCCTCTGTAATTGTCCATGCACGGGTTTCCTGTTTACCTGCTGTTAAGTAACTGATTAGACCTAGTAATTTATAACTTGCCTTGATTAATTTATCAAGACCTGATTCTTTCAGACCTAATTCTTCAAGAAACATTGTCTTATCTTCATCATCTAATTCTGAAATCTCCTGTTCAATCTGAGCAGATATAACAAATACCTCAAATCCTTCTGCTTCAGCAAATTCTCTTACTTTCTGAACGTTTTCATTAGTGGCGCCATCATCTGCTAAATCATCTTCAGCAACATTTGCAGCGAAAATAACAGGCTTGTATGTTAAAAGATTATATGAGGCAAGAAGTGATTCTTCGTCTTCGTCATTAACTTCAAAACTTTTAGCAAGTCTGCCCTCTTCAAGATATGTTTTAATTCTTGTTAATAAATCAAGTTCTTTGGCAAGTGCCTTGTCATTTCTAGAACCCTTTGAAGTTTTCGCAATTCTTCTCTCTAAAATCTCAATATCAGAGAAAATCAACTCTAAATTGATTGTTTCTATATCTCTCATTGGATTTACATTTCCGTCAACGTGAATTACATTAGTATCTTCAAAACATCTTACAACATGTACAATTGCATCAACCTCTCGGATATTAGATAAGAACTGGTTGCCAAGTCCTTCACCCTTTGAAGCGCCTTTTACGAGTCCGGCAATGTCTACAAATTCAATAACAGCAGGAGTAATCTTGTCTGAATCATATAATGCAGCAAGTTTGTTAAGTCTGTCATCAGGAACGGTTACAACACCTACATTCGGGTCAATTGTACAGAATGGATAGTTTGCTGATTCTGCGCCAGCTTTTGTTAATGAATTGAAAAGAGTACTCTTTCCAACATTAGGAAGACCTACGATACCTAATTTCATATTATTAGTTCCTTTCTTTTAAAGCAGGTAAAGCCTGTTATATTTTCTTTTTGATTTTAATATCCCATTAGTAAAAAATAGTATCATAAAATAGCATAAAAGTCAAAACCGGAGTAAATAATGTTCATATTAAAATTATTGGCTGCATATGGAAACTTGAGAATTAAATAACTTATTGAAATCCGATAAAAGAGATGGTAATGTATATTTAAAAGTTAGGGAATAATGCTCTTAAGTTTTAATTGAAAGTGGTGTTAAAGAAGAACTTAAGAATCTGGAGAGTATTCGGCTTTACAATGTTATGAATGGGCTTATGAGACTACGTAATTTGGATATTTATGTTACCGGAAGCAATTATAAAATGCTGACAAAAGATGTACTCACTGCATTTCGTGGCAGAGGTGATGAGGTGAAAGTATATCCAATATCTTTCAAAGAGTACTATGCTTTTGCAGGGGGTGACAAATTAGAAGCTTATGAGGAATATGCTTTATATGGTGGAATACCACTTGTTCTTTTTAAAAAGTCTGATTCTGAAAAAATGAATTATCTGCAAACTTTGTTCACGGAGGTTTATTTTAAAGATATTACTGAAAGGTACAGTATAGAACTAGAGGAGGTGCTTGAAGAATTAACAGATGATGTTTGTTCCTCAGTTGGTTCGCTTACAAATGCCAGAAAAATTGCAAATACTCTTCAAACAGTAAAAGGAATTAAAGTCTCAAGTAACACGATTGCGAGTTATCTGAATTATTTGCTGGAATCTTTTCTATTTAGCAATGCTAAACGTTATGATGTAAATTCTTGTTGTAAAAACAATGATGAAACCGTGGACTGACGAAGATGGGATTGTTCATTTGGGGTTATATGAGTTCTTACTAAATGAAAATTCTTTGGAATTGTATTAATAAGTAAATTATGATAAAATAGCAAAATATAAAATAGCAAAATATAAAATAGCAAAATATAAAATAGCGAAATGTGAAATAATAAAATATGAAACTGTGAAATATGACTGAAGGTGTACAGATAACAATTTTTGCATCTTACTCTATAGAGAGAACAGTCATGATATGGAGGATTAGAATGCTTGGAGCAGCCAGTATCAGATTTGTTAATTTGGGATTTGAGATAAAACATCTCGGAAAGAGTATTGATATATTTGGATTAGAAGTTGCGTATTATGGAATAATTATTGCAGTTGGAATGCTGCTTGCCATGATGCTTATTTTCAGAGAGGTCAAAAGGACAGGACAGCTTCTTGATAATTATTATGATTTGGCAATTTTCTCGATAATATTTGGAGTAATAGGTGCAAGGTTATATTATGTAATATTTGAATGGGATAATTACAAAGATAATCTTAAGTCAATATTTAACATTAGAAATGGCGGACTTGCTATTTACGGAGCAATACTTGCAGGAATTGCTACTGTATTTGTGTATTCGAGGATTAAGAAGTTATCTTTTCCACAGATTTTAGATACAATTAGTATGGGGCTGCTGGTTGGACAGATAATGGGAAGATGGGGCAACTTTTTTAACAGAGAAGCCTTTGGCGGATATACGGATAATTTATTCGCAATGCAGATTAAATTAGATGAAGTGGGCGGCGTTATCTCAGATTCAGTTGCAAAACATATAAAAGTGGTGGATGGAATAGAATATATTCAGGTACATCCCACATTTTTGTATGAATCATTGTGGAATCTGATTCTTCTTATATTGATACTTATTTATAGAAAATATAAGAAATTTAATGGAGAAATAGCCAGTATTTATATGATAGGATATGGTTTGGGAAGATTCTTTATAGAAGGTTTGAGAACGGACCAGTTAGTTATACAGGGAATTGGTGTAGCAGCATCACAGGTTGTGTCAATTCTTATGGTAATTTTGGGTATTGGCATCATTATTTACAAACGAATAATAAAGCAAAAAAAAGATATAATTTCGGAATAAAAACATAAAACACAAGATGTTGTTGTTTATAAAAGATAGTCTACAATATATGCAAAAATGCTGTATTGCGGGCTATTTTTTTGTATATTTTATATAAAAAACACTTGCTATTTATATACTATTGAGTTAAAATTTACTCATAAGTGGTGAAAAGTGGATGAAAGTGGTTTTGAAGTGTCACAAAGTGGTAGATTACCAAAAAATTGTTAATGAACGGACGAAAAAGTAAAGATGATGAAAAGGAGGTGCAGTAAGTGTTTTTAGGTGAATACAATCATTCAATAGATGCCAAGGGAAGACTTATTGTACCGGCTAAGTTTCGTGAAGAACTTGGAGAAAATTTCATTGTTACAAAGGGACTTGACGGATGCTTATATATTTATCCTAATGATGAATGGAAAGAATTTGAAAGTAAGTTAAGTGCATTACCAATGGGTAAAAGTGACACAAGAAAGATGGTTCGTTTCTTCTTAGCAGCAGCTATGCAGGTAGAATTAGACAAGCAGGGAAGAATCCTTATACAGGGAAATCATCGTGAATATGCAGGACTTGAGAAAGATGTGGTTTTTGCCGGAGTGGGTAAGAAAATCGAAATCTGGAGTAAGGACAAATGGAATGAAACAGCAACATTTGATTATGAAGATATGGATGATGTTGCAGAGAGAATGGCAGACTTAGGAATTGAATTTTAATGTATCAACATAGTGATACGGAATGGAGGAAAAGTTGGAATTTGTACACAAATCGGTTTTATTAGACGAAACAGTTAATAGTCTGAATGTAAAACCGGACGGCATTTACATTGATGGCACTCTTGGCGGAGGCGGACATGCTTATGAAGTGTGCAGACGACTGGGAGAACATGGAAGATTCATAGGAATTGACCAGGACGCAGAAGCAATTGAGGCAGCAGGCTTACGTCTCGCTTCGTTTGGCGACAAGGTGACAATAGTAAGAAGCAATTATGTTGATATTGATAATATACTTAAAAGTTTAAACATTGAGAAAGTTAATGGAATAATGCTTGATTTAGGAGTTTCATCACATCAGTTAGATACAGTTGAGAGAGGCTTTAGTTATAGGGAAAATGCACCGCTTGACATGAGGATGGATATAAGAAACGAAATGACGGCGAAAGATATTATTAATAATTACAGTGAGATGGATTTATACAGAGTCATAAGAGATTATGGTGAAGACAAGTTTGCTAAGAATATTGCAAAACATATTGTCAATGCAAGAAAAGAAAAAGAGATAGAGACTACATATGAATTAACAGATGTAATTAAAGCAGCCATACCAATGAAAGTAAGAATGAATGGCGGACATCCTGCTAAGAAGACATTTCAGGCGATAAGGATAGAACTTAATAAGGAATTAGATGTCCTTAATAATTCCATAGATAAAATGATTGACCTGCTTGCTGATGAAGGAAGGTTAAGCATTATAACATTCCATTCATTAGAAGACAGGATAGTTAAGACACGCTTTAAAACAAATGAGAATCCATGTACCTGTCCACCGGACTTTCCGGTTTGTGTATGCGGTAAAAAGTCGAAAGGCAAGGTTATCACACGCAAGCCGATAATTCCGGATGAACAGGAGATAGAAGAAAATAAGAGGTCAAAAAGTTCAAAGTTAAGAGTTTTTGAAAGAAGATATTAAATCGAAAGAATTTTAAGTTAGTATTTTAAAATAAAAATTAAGAATAGATCTTGAAAACATATTGAAAGGGAGAGAGTTGAAAAATGGCAAATCAGACAAAATATAATAAAAATTTTATAAGTTACAATGACTATATTGACGGTAATGCAGTAAGAAAGAGAAATGCAGAGGAATTACCGGCAAGAGAGCCAAGAACATATGTAGGTGACAAAAGAGTAAATACGTCATCGGCAATCTATAAAAACAGAGAAAAAGCATTGAGAATGAGTGCAGGATATGTGGCAGTTTTAGCAGTATGTTCAGCATTGATGGCAGGAGTGTGTGCACAGTACCTCGGTCTGAGAGATGAAATTACAACTAAGAAGTCTAATATTGCTTCTCTGGAATTAAGTGTGGAATCATTAAAGGCACAGAATGATTCACTTGATTATTCAATTAACAGTTATATGGATATTGACAATATTTCGAAAGTGGCTAAAGAACAATTAGGAATGGTTCAGGCTGGAAAAAACCAGATTTCATTTTATGATAGTTCAGAAAGTGAATATATGAAACAGTATAATGACGTGCCATCAAAATAATTGGCTTTGAACAGGTATTTGTTTTGAGGTAATCACAGGAGAAATGTAATGAATAGAAATAATAGAAGAGTAAAACAAGATAGTCCCGGTAAGAAAATGAAAGTTTTTACCAGAAGTATGAAGGCAAAGCTGGCAAGATTATTTATAGTAATCATGGTGGCTTTGGCTGGTTTAGGAGTAGTTTTAACCAGAATATATGCCAAATCAGGTGACAGATATTCCGCAATAGTTCTTTCACAGCAAACGTATACAAGCAAGACATTTCCGTATAAGCGCGGAGATATAACAGATAGAAACGGTAATGTTCTTGCTACAAGCATTAAGGTATATAACCTGATTATTGATCCATATATAATCACAAGCGATAAAGACTACCTTGAACCGACAGTTAAAGCTCTTACAAAATGCTTCGGATATTCCTCAGATGAGATAAAACAGTTGATAAGTGATAATAAAGACAGCAGATACATTATTAAACAGAAACAACTGACATATGAAGAAATAGAGGAATTCCAGAAACTTTTAAATGATACAAAGAATAATCCTAATATTAAAGGTATATGGTTTGAAGAGGAATATAAGAGAATGTATCCATATAGTTCACTCGCTAGTGGAACATTAGGTTTTACCGTGTCAGGAAATGTAGGGAACTGGGGTATAGAGGAGTACTATAATGATTTCCTGAATGGAGTTGATGGGCGTGAATATGGATATGTAAATCAAGACAACACTATGGATCCGATTGTTAAGGAGCCTACTAACGGTAACACAATTGTTTCAACCATTGATTTGAACCTTCAGACAATATGTGAAAAATATATTAAACAGTGGGTAGAACAATATCATCCGAAAAATGTGTCAGTTGTAATGGCAGATCCTAATACAGGTGAAGTATTGGCTATGGCAGACAGCCAGAATATTTTCGACTTGAATAATCCAAGAGATTTAACAGGATATTTCACACAGGAACAGATTGATGCAATGTCAAATGATGAATTTCTCACAAATCTTAGTCAAATGTGGAGAAATTTCTGTGTAAGTGATTCATATGAGGCAGGCTCGACAATTAAACCATTTACCATTGCAGGAGCATTAGAAGATGGAAAGATAAGCAAAGACCAGACATTTTTATGTGATGGTGGTCAGCAGGTACCTGGATACTATATACACTGTCATAAGAGATCAGGACACGGAACTCTTAATGTTGAACAATCGATTATGAATTCATGTAATGATTGTCTTATGCAGATAGCTGAATTAGAAGGAGTTGCTACTTTTTGTAAATATCAGTCAATATTTGGTTTTGGAATGAGAACAGGAATTGATCTCCCGGGTGAAGCAAGTTGTGAAGGACTTCTTTATACTACTGATACAATGGGTGTTTCAGATTTGGCATCTAATTCATTTGGACAGAACTTTAATGTTAATATGGTTCAGATGGTAGCAGGATTTTCATCATTAATAAATGGTGGAAATTATTATAAGCCACATGTTGTAAAACAGATACTAAATGTAAGCGGAGGTGTGGTGGAAAATTATGATAAACAGCTTATTAAACAGACAATTACAAAAGATACGTCAGAATTCCTTAAACAGTCCCTTGTAAATACAGTTGTTGCAGGAACCGGAAAAGCCGCAGCAGTAGAGGGATATGATGTAGGTGGTAAGACAGGTACAGCGCAGCATCATGATAAGGATGATGATACATATTTATTGTCATTTCTTGGATTTGCACCATATGATAATCCTCAGATAGTATGTTATGTGGTAGTAGATGCGCCGGATGTGGACGATCCGGGAAGCAGTTCTTATGCAAGTAAGTTATTCAGTGCGATAATGACAGAGGTGCTGCCTTATATGGATGTATTTCCTACTAAGGATGTTCCTGCTAATGAACCGCAAACAGAGCCGCAGACAACTGTAAATGAACCTGAAACAGAGACAACCGTTCCTATGTCGCCGAGTGATGATGAGAATTATACGGATAATGGACCTGTTGCAGAACCAAATGGAGAAGAGCCATCAGGTGATAATGTTACAGAGTAAATAGGAATAATATTAAATATTTTTAATAGATTTATATTAATAACATTTTGTGTTCAGGGGTAAAATGTATAGTGGAAGAACCGGTAACAGAAGAAAAATTGTGTTATATATAGGTATTTTCCTTGTATTGATAATATATGTACTTGTGAGGCTGGTATATATAATGATATTCTGTTCAGAAAAATATCAGACTGATGCTTTAGAATTACACGAACGGGAAAGAGAAATAAAAGCTCCGAGAGGAGAAATACTAGACAGAAACGGTGTTGTCATTGCAACTAACAAGACAGTGTGCACCGTTTCTGTTATTTACAGTCAGGTTACGGATAAAGAGAAAGTAATTCAGGTACTTTCAGAAGAACTTGGCATGGATAAAGATAAAATCAGAAAAAGTGTGGAAAAAGTAAGTGTAAGGGAAAAGATAAAATCTAATGTAGAAAAAGAAGTGGGAGACAAAATCAGAAATTATGATTTAGACGGCGTAAAGGTAGATGAAGATTTCTCTTCAATTATTGACAGCATCAAGTGCAGTAATCAATGGAGGAAATCTTGTCACACCACATTTTGGTGTGTATGCCACAGATTCGGATAATAATGTAGTGAAAAATTTCGAATATAATATGAGTGAAAGTGTTATACAAAAAGAGACCAGCGACACTATGAAATATATATTAGAGCAGGTTGTAGCAGAGGGAGGCGGTAAAAATGGACAGATTGAAGGATATAGAATAGGTGGAAAAACTGCAACTTCGCAGAAACTTCCAAGAGGTTCGGGAAAATACATAGCTTCATTTATAGGGTTTGCACCTGCGGATGACCCGGAAATAATAGCAATTTGTATAATTGATGAGCCTGTTGGAATATACTATGGAGGAACTATTGCAGCACCCGTAATAAGGGAACTCTATGAAAATATTCTGCCATATTTAGGAAACTGTTCAGAAACAGACAGAAATGATAAAAAAGATTGATTATTAAATAGAATAATATTATACTAGAGTTACATGTGGATTGGAGTATAAAGTGAATGCAGACGAAGATGATTTTATCAGTTTTAATCTCTTTTGGGATAAGTGTGGTGTTATGCCCAATAATAATTCCTTTTTTAAAGAGATTAAAATTTGGTCAGAATATTAGGGAAGAAGGACCTAAGGACCATTTAAAGAAGACAGGAACACCGACAATGGGAGGTTTGATTATATTAAAATAGTTATGAAACGTTCGATGGGATTAAGGGCATGGCAGAAGATGGGACTGCGGATAGTTGTCACGGCAATTTTTGCATACTATATGCTGAATTTTTCAGAGATGGGAACAAAGATGCTTATACCGTTTACGGGTGGAATATATGATGGAAAATACTTAGAGGTAGGCAGTCTATTTGTACCAATGTTGTTTTTTGTTGTAATTGGCACTGTAAATGGTGCAAATTTTACAGATGGTCTTGACGGATTGGCAACAGGTGTTACAATAATGATTGCGGTTTTTTTTACTGTAATTGCATATATGACAGAAAGTGGAATTGAATTTATAACCGGAGCCGTTGTAGGAAGTCTTTTGGGATTTCTGTTGTTTAATGTATATCCGGCAAGGGTGTTTATGGGTGATACAGGTTCGCTGGCTTTAGGCGGATTTGTTGCGTCGACGGCATATATAATGAATATGCCGATATTTCTGCTTTTGGTAGCATTTATATATATGATTGAAGTGTTGTCTGTTATTATTCAGGTAACATATTTCAAAATGTCCGGAGGCAGAAGAATTTTCAAAATGGCACCGATTCACCATCACTTTGAGTTATGTGGATGGTCAGAAACCAGAGTTGTAACTGTATTTTCGACCATAACGGTGGTTATGTGTCTGATTGCATATCTGGCATTATAGAATTAAATATATCTGTGTGACACGGACTGGTGTTGTACAGGATGGAGGAGAAAATGGAAAACAAAAAATACCTTGTTGCAGGTTCCGGAATAAGTGGAATTGGAGCAGCAAAACTACTTGCAAAAGCAGGAGCGGATGTAACAATTTATGATGGAAATGACAAATTAAAAATAGAAGATATTAAAGCTAAGTTATGTAATGATTCAATTAGAATAATTCTTGGTGAATTGACGGAAGAAATTATCAGGAGTACCGATATAATGATAATCAGTCCGGGAATTCCGATAGATGCACCATTTGTCAATGAGGCAAGAAAAAACGGTGTAATAATCTGGGGTGAAATTGAATTAGCATACAGATTAGGAAAAGGCAGAGTGATTGGAATTACAGGTACAAATGGTAAAACTACAACTACAGCCCTTACCGGAGAAATAATGAAGAATTACTTTGAAAGTGCATTCATAGTAGGTAATATAGGTATTCCGTATACAGATATTGCCATGGATACCAAGGAAAATTCTGTAACTGTAGCAGAGATAAGCAGTTTTCAGTTAGAGTCAATAGATGAATTTCATCCGGTTATAACAGCGGTACTTAATATAACACCTGATCATTTAAACAGACATTATTCAATGGAAAATTATACGAATGTTAAAATGAGCATTGCAAAAAATCAGACAAAAGACGAAATCTGTGTACTTAATTATGAAGATTCCATTTTGAGAGAAGAGGCAGCAAAATTTAAAAATAAAGTGGTATTTTTCACCAGCAGAACAGCACTTGAAAATGGTGTGTGTTTAGATGGTGAAAATATTGTGTATAGAAAAGACGGGAAAGAGACTTTAATTTGCAGTTCCCATGCCATGAAGCTTGTAGGAATACACAATATTGAAAATGTAATGGCAGCTGTGGCAATTTCGGTTAATATGAATGTTCCGATAGAGATTATCAGAGATACCATAAGAGATTTTAATGCAGTTGAACATAGAATAGAATATGTAACAACAAAAGACGGAGTTGTGTATTATAATGATTCTAAGGGAACAAATACAGATGCTTCGATTAAAGCAATTGAGGCAATGAGTAAACCTACAATTCTTATTGCAGGCGGATATGATAAGGGTTCAGAATATGATGACTGGTTTGCGGCATTCAATGGTAAGATAAAGAAACTACTGCTTTTGGGTGCAACAAAAGAGAAAATTGCCAGAACTGCTGACAAACATAATTACAGAGATTATTTGTTTGTGGATAGTCTTGAAGAAGCAGTTAATACAGCAGCGGAATTTGCAAAGTCAGGAGAAGTGGTATTACTGTCACCTGCATGCGCAAGCTGGGATATGTTTAAGAGCTATGAAGAAAGAGGCAAATTGTTTAAGGAGTATGTAAACAATCTGTAAGTGGTTCTAAACAGTTATAACAACCTTTTAAGGAGAGATTATTTTGGCAAATAGAATGAATACTGGTAGAAATACAGAGACAAACAGAAAAAGAAATAATAAAATGAATGGTGAATATTTCGATTACAGTCTGTTGTTTATAACTATTTTTATGGTATGCTTTGGAATGGTAATGCTCTACAGCGCCAGTTCTTTTGAAGCATCCATGGAATTTGGAAATTCGAAATATTACCTTATGAGTCAGCTTAAGGCAATGCTCATCGGTGTTGCAGCGATGATTATAGTTATTAAATGTGATTACCATTTGTTTAAAAAGCCGGTTGTTGCTTTATTGGCATATTTTGGTTCGATTGGAGTAACATTACTTGTTCTTTCGCCAATAGGTGTAAGTGCAAATGGTGCTACGAGATGGATTGCGTTGGCAGGATTTTCAGTACAGGTATGTGAAGTGGTAAAACTTGGTCTTATTATTTTCATGGCGTTTGTTATTGAGAGAAAATCAAAACAACTTAAGAAAATAGGAACATTCTTTTTATGTATGATATTTATTGGATTATCTGCGGGTGTGATTGCACTTATTACAAAAGACTTAAGTTCTTCTATTATTATTGCAGGAATCGGTGTTGTAATGTTACTGATTGCGTGCCCGAAATTCTCGTATTTTATTATACTTGGCGGAGTTGGTGTGGCGGCATTTATAGGTATGGTAGCTATTGAACCATATAGATTTGAGAGAATTCAGGTGTGGCTTCATCCGGAAAAATACGCTAATGAAGGTGGATTTCAGGTATTACAGTCTTTATATTCATTAGGTTCAGGCGGACTGTTTGGAAAGGGACTTGGAAATGGAATTCAAAAGTTAGGTTATGTGCCTGAAGCACAGAATGATATGATATTTACTGTTGTTTGTGAGGAATTAGGAGTTATTGGCGGTATTGCAGTAATACTTATGTTTATATTTATGATATGGAGATTTATGATTGTGTCAAATAATGCACCGGATTTGTATGGTTCACTTCTTGTAGTTGGAGTAATGGCACATGTATCTATTCAGAGTGTTATGAATATAGCAGTTGTAACTAATTCAATGCCAAATACAGGGGTTACGCTGCCGTTTATGAGTTATGGGGGGTCCTCCATTTTGTGTCTGCTTATAGAGATTGGAATTGTTCTGACAGTATCAAAAAGAATCAAGTTTGAATAAGTAAGTATCTTATACATATACATTATAAGTCGATACAGACATTAATGAACAAATAAAAATATATTGAATATAATACATAAAGACTTAATTATTGGGGTCGTTATGTCTTATTATAAAGTTGGTAGAACTCGTGGATTATTCGGAGAAATTAAAATTCAAGGCTCTAAAAATGCAGCATTGCCAATTATAGCAGCCGCTCTGTTACATAAGGGACAAACGATTATAAGAAATTGTCCGAATATATTCAAAGAGGGTATGAATCCATTGAAAAAGATTTATCAAATCTGGGCGCAGATGTGACCCTTCTAAACGGAGGAGAAGATGAAAAGCAGAAAGAAATTATTTATTACGATAGTAATATTGGCAGTTCTATTCTTAATTGCAGCAGGTGTACTGTCAATGCAGAGAATCAGTGATAAAGATATAATTATAGAAGGAAATGAGAAATATACAGATGAAGAAATGATGGAATTTATCTTTAAGTCTGATTGGGATAAGAATCCATTTGTACTTTATTATAAGACGAGATTCAAGACACAAAAAATTATTCCGTTTGTAGATGAGTACGATGTCAAAATTACTTCCATGAACAGTGTTAAAATAACTGTATATGAAAAGAAAATTATTGGATATGTAACATATATGGGAAGCAATATGTATTTTGATAAAGATGGAACTGTGGTAGAAAGTTCGACAGAGATTATTGAGGGAATTCCGCGGATTACCGGTCTTAATTTTGATTCGATTATTCTGTATGAGACACTTCAAGTAGGTGATGCTGATGTATTTAACCTGATTCTTGATACTACACAGATACTACAGAAATACAATATTGGCGTAGAAAGAATATACATATCTGATAATAAACAAGTGACATTGTATATTGGTGATATTAAGGTGGAACTTGGAACTAATCAGGATATGAATGATAAAATCAGAAGTCTTAATGATATGCTTCCTAATCTGCAGGGACAAAGCGGAACTCTTGATATTCGCGAGCATAATGAAAATAATGAAGGATATACATTTAAAAAGTCGTAATCAGAACTACTTTACGAAAAATTTACATGAATTTGAAAAAAAGTTCTTAAAAATCCAAATTTCTAGTTGATTATTTTTGTAAATGAATATATTATAGAATAAGGTGTTTTTAATAGTTTATAAAAAATATGAGTAAAATAAATAGTATTTTAAAGGAGGACAAACTCTTGTTAGAAATTAAGACAAATGAGGCAGAAGCAGCCGCAAAGATTATAGTAGTAGGTGTAGGCGGTGCAGGTAATAATGCCGTTAATAGAATGATAGATGAGAACATAGGCGGGGTTGAATTTATTGGAATTAACACTGATAAGCAAGCACTTAAGTTATGTAAGGCGCCGACAGCATTGCAGGTAGGTGAAAAACTTACTAAAGGATTAGGCTGTGGAGCAGTTCCTGAAGTTGGCGAGAAAGCTGCTGAAGAGAATCTTGATGAAATATCACAGGCTCTTAAAGGTACAGATATGGTATTTGTTACATGTGGTATGGGTGGCGGAACAGGTACAGGTGCAGCACCTGTAGTAGCTAAAGTAGCTAAGGAACAGGGTATTTTAACAGTAGGTGTTGTTACAAAGCCTTTCAGATTTGAAGCTAAAGCAAGAATGAACAATGCACTTGGCGGCATTGAGAAGTTAAAAGAGAATGTAGATA
>CAZQRO010000001.1:0-50533 GCA_964595785.1 uncultured Eubacterium sp. | reverse complement strand
ACAGTTATACTGGAGTCTGCATTGAATAAATAACTCAAAGGCTGAACTGTAACATCCACATTAATGACCCATCAATCACAAATTAATATTTTAACTGGGTATTAATCAAATCCACCAGCTGTTCATAACTTTCTGTCTGGTTCACCATATTTCTGATAACTGCTGAATGTGGCATTCCGGTAGTATACCATGCCACATGTTTACGCATTTCACGTATACCTGTATACTCCCCTTTATATTTAATAAGAAGTTTTGCATGCCGCAGTATCATATCCTTTACTTCTGACATATCCGGTGTATCGTGTAATATGCCTTTATTCATATAATCCGAAATATCTCTGAATATCCATGGATTACCTCTGGCAGCTCTGCCAATCATTATTCCGTCACAGCCTGTTTCCTCATAAATGCATTTTGCATCATCTATCCCTCTTATGTCACCATTTCCTATGACAGGAATATTTACATTATTCTTAACATCTGCAATTACTGAATAGTCTGCACTGCCTGAATAATACTGTTCTCTTGTTCTTCCGTGAACTGCTATTGCAGATATTCCACAACCTTCTGCAATCTTTGCAATCTCTACCGCATTAACATTCTTTTCATCAAACCCTTTGCGGATTTTTACTGTGACCGGTCTGTCAACTTTTGATACAATATTGTTTAAAATCTTTTCTACCAATTCCGGATTTTTCATCAATGCACTGCCTTCATGATTATTTACAATCTTAGGAACAGGACAGCCCATATTCACATCAATAATATCAAATGTACGTTCCTCGCATAATTTTTTTGCCATGTCTCCCATTATATCAGGATCCGACCCAAATATCTGAACTGCTATGGGATTCTCTTCCCCATTCGTTTCTAACAACGGCTCCGTATTTTTATTCTTATACAAAATTGCCTTGGCACTCACCATTTCCGTATATAGCAGACCACAGCCCATTTCCTTGCATAATATTCTAAACGGAAGGTCTGTAACTCCTGCCATTGGAGCCAGTGCAATACTGTTTTTTATTTCTATATTTCCAATCTTCATATTCCTACACCGAAATATCTTTCGCTCTCTTGTCCTTACTCTGACCTTTGACCTTATTATAGATAAGACTAAGACCATTCAGTGTAAGAGTTCTGTCATATATATCTATTTTGTCTGTAGCATCTGAGATAATCTTACCTAATCCACCTGTAGCCACCACCTGAATTGTATCATCACCTGTTTCTTCCTTAATCTTATTAATAATATATTCAGTCTGGCCAATATGTCCATATACAAGACCTGCCTGCATACTGGAAATTGTATCTTTAGCAAGTATGGAATCAGGTTTCTTAATCTCAATAGACGGAAGTTTAGCTGCATCTTCCCATAAAGCCTTTGCACATATTTTAATGCCAGGTGATGTGATTCCTGCTGCAAATGCACCGTCTTCCGTAATATAATCATAAGTTGTGGCCGTACCAAAGTCTATGACAATTATCGGTCCTCCATACATTTCATAAGCAGCTACTGCATCTACAATTCTGTCTGCACCGATTTCATGGGCATTTCCCGTAACCATCTTAATTCCTGTCTTAATTCCCGGTCCAACCACGATTGGCTTTATCTCAAGATATTTAACAACTGCATTTTCAAAAGAATGCATTACATCCGGCACAACAGATGAAATAATCACATCTTCTATTTGTTCCGTTGAAATCTTTCTGCTGCTTAACAAATTAGTAATCAGCATTCCAAATTCATCAGAAGTCCTCTGTATCTTTGTTGTAATTCTAAAAGTTGTAACTATTTCTTCTTCCTTAAATACTCCAAGGGTTATATTTGTATTACCAATATCCACAACTAATAACATAAATATACCTGTCCTTTCTTCTATACTGTATCAAATGTATGGTATCTATTCACATTCACCCAGCACAAATATTTTATAAAACGTCTCTAATGATTCTAACAATTCTCTCTTCTCTGTCTGTAACTGTTTTATTTTAAGACCACAGCCTATATCATCAAATGTTACATCATACTCATCACATATCACCTTGAATTCCAATGTTCCATCCTCTGTAAACTCCAGTGTAATGATTCCACCAATATCCTCCGTAAATAAAACACACATTATCTGAAGTTCAGCCTTGACTCTGTCAGGAAGATTATCAAAATCAGGATTCAAATAATATTTCTGTTCATATGAGTTTGCTCCACAAAGCACAGTACTTTCTTCCATCATTATCCTCATTTCCACAAAATATAAATTCTGTCTTTAATTTCCTAGTGCTATATTTCGTCGCATATCTTTTCTGCTATTACCATAACGCTATAAAACTGATTATCATCATTATCAGCAAAAATATACCCGCACAAAATAGTGCTATCATTTTAACTATTTCTCTTCTATGATAATATTTAATTCCCATACATATATTCATTATTGCTGCAAGCAAAAAAACTATTGTAAATACTTTATCATATTTGACTTTATCTATAAATATAACCACTGCAGTAATAATAACACCTAATCCAAGAATTATATTGATTGTGTCATATATTCCCGAAGAATTAAGACTTCGTCTTCGTCTATCACTTTTAGAATAATCTTTTCTAAGAAATGACATTAATATTCTACCTCCATTCCAAAGTATGTCCGGTATACTCCAGACCTAATATGTACTTGGTTTAAGAGTTGCCGCCATAATTGCCTTAATTGAGTGCATTCTGTTCTCTGCCTCGTCAAAAACAACCGACTGAGGAGATTCAAATACCTCATCTGTAACTTCCATCTCTGAAATCCCAAATTTCTCATTTATTTCTTTACCTATCTTAGTCTTCAAATCATGAAAGGCAGGAAGGCAATGCATAAAAATAGCTGTATCCTTTGCATTTGCCATAGCATTTCTATTTACCTGATATGGCATTAATGCATTAATTCTCTCTTCCCATACCGCATCCGGTTCTCCCATAGATACCCATACGTCTGTATAAATGACATCCGCATCTTTCGTTCCATCACCGGCATTTTCCGTAAGAACAATACTTCCTCCGGACTCTGCCGCATACTCTTTGCAAATTGCAACAAGCTGTGCATTAGGGAAATACTCTTTTGATGTACATGCAACAAAATTCATACCAAGTTTTGCACATGCTATCATAAGTGAATTACCCATGTTATATCTTGCATCACCCATATAAACAAACTTAAGACCTTCAAGTTTACCGAATTTTTCTCTGATTGTAAGCATGTCAGCTATCATCTGTGTAGGGTGATATTCGTTCGTAAGTCCATTCCATACAGGGACACCTGCATATTCAGCAAGTTCTTCAACTATATCCTGTCCAAATCCTCTATATTCAATACCATCAAACATACGGCCTAGTACTCTGGCTGTATCAGCGATACTTTCTTTCTTACCAATCTGTGAGCCCGCTGGGTCTAAATATGTTGTTCCCATACCAAGGTCATGAGCTGCCACTTCAAATGAACACCTTGTACGTGTACTTGTCTTTTCAAAGATAAGTGCTACATTCTGCCCCCTGTAATTATCTACACGAATTCCTTTTTTCTTTTTCTCCTTCAAGTCTGCTGATAAATCAATCAAATATTCTATCTCTTCCCTTGTGAAATCACGTAATGTAAGAAAATTCCTACCTGTTAAATCAATTTTTTTCATGATAATCCTCCATTTCTGCCAGCAATCCACACGTTTCAGATTACAGACATATTTAGTCCATATACCATTAAATCCATGTGGTTATGAACCTTTACAAATTTATTATATAATACTTAATTTTTACCAATAAGTCAAATGGCAAGACTTAATTCTTTTTTAGAATTAAATCCCGCCATCTGTTTTTTAATAGTTTTTACTTCTAATAGCATCTCGTTTAAATTGCCTTATAACTTAACTATTCTATGTCTATTAATCTTTTATAACTTCTGTAATTGCCTTTATGCTTCCTGCTAAGCCCTGAATCTCTGATGGAATAATAATCTTAGTTGCTTTTCCATCTGCTGCCTTAGCAAATGCTTCTAAGCTCTTTATCTGTAATACTGATGCGTCTGCTCCGGCTTCCTTAATTGCTCTGATACCATCTGCATTAGCATTCTGAACTGCTTTAATTGCTTCTGCCTGACCTTCTGCCTCACGAATAGTTGCCTCTTTCTTAGCTTCTGCTCTAAGAATTGCTGCTTCCTTTTCAGCTTCTGCTGCAAGGATAACTTCTGATTTCTTACCTTCAGCAACAAGAATTGTAGAAGTTTTCTCACCCTCTGCCTTAAGAATAGCCTCACGTCTTTCACGCTCTGCCTTCATCTGTTTCTCCATTGCATCCTGAATAGCTGCCGGAGGAATGATGTTCTTAAGCTCTACTCTCTTAACCTTGATACCCCAAGGGTCTGTTGCCACATCAAGCGATACTCTCATCTTATCGTTAATTGTTTCTCTGGATGTAAGTGTCTGGTCAAGTTCTAAATCACCAATGATATTTCTAAGTGTTGTTGCAGTAAGATTTTCAATAGCCATTATCGGATTCTCTACACCATATGCAAAGAATTTCGGATCTGTTATCTGATAGAAAACAACTGTATCAATTCTCATTGTTACGTTATCTTTTGTAATAACCGGCTGTGGTGCAAAATCTACTACCTGTTCCTTTAAAATCACTTTTCTTGCAACCGAGTCAATTATTGGCAGCTTAAAATGTAAACCAACTGACCATGTACATTTGTAACCACCAAGTCTTTCAATTACAAAAGCCTGTGTCTGTGGAACAATCTTGATACATGAAGCAAGCAATGCCAATACTACCACTACTATAATAACCGCTGCAAAAATTCCTACTTCACCTGATGCTAAAATTACTGAATTCATTTTCTTTCCTCCATATTATTTATTTGCTATATTGATTTTTTTACAATCAATTTAACACCATTCACTGCTACGATTTCTACTGCTGTATCTTCTTCAATACGTTCTCCATTTTCAGACTTAGCCATCCATATTTCTCCATTGAGTTTTGCCTCACCGGCACTGTTTGAATCAATAATCGTTTTTGTGACAACAGCTGTTTTACCTATTATTTCTTCTACATTTGTTTTAATCGTATTCTTTCCCAAATACTTCACTGCTAATGGTCTTGTAAGCAGCAACGTTATAATTGATATCACTATGAACAAAACAATCTGTACTATTAGTCCTGCGCCAAATAATGATGCAATAAATGCTGCAATTGCACCAATCGCAAACCAAATAGTTGTAAGCCCCAGTGTAATTATTTCAATTACAAGCAATACTAAAAAAATAATGAGCCAGTATATTGAATCCATATTAACCTCCATTCCGAATATGATATACATTCACTAGTTATTAATAATAATAATCTATCTATCGTGATTTTACAAGGCAAAATATATATAAATTCACTTTCTTAAAGTATATATATCTGCACATTAAAAGTGTCCGCCATCGTGGACACTTTTAAAATTTATTTATATATCTAAAGAAATACCTTTTGATTCCTTAATTATTTCAGTTAAAAAATACCTGATTTCCAATAATTGAATAATTATTATAATCACTATAGTTAGCAACTCCGCATGAACGGAAGTTTGGATAATTAGGAACATTATTATTTCCTGCTAAAGCATCTTTTGCTGCTGCTATTGATTCCGCATTTGGTCCTGAAGCCATAACTGATGCAAGTCTTCCACTTGCCGCCACACTAAACTGACCTGATGCATATATAACAGACGACATAGTACTTCCATACGAACCACCATTTAATCTGTTTAAAACAACATTTGCAACTGCAAGTTTTCCTTCGTAAGGTTCATAACCTGCTTCTGCACATACAAGACTTGCAAGCAGATAAACATCTTCCTCTGAAACATTATATGCTGATGTCTTAACCGTTTCAACAAATTTACTTTCTGTTGCTATCTTCTGTTCTTCTGCCTTAGCTGCCGCTTCTTTCTTTCTTGCTTTTTCAGCCGCTGCCGCTTTTCTCTCTTCTGCTAATCTTATCTGTTCCTGTTCCTCTGCTGTTGAAATTGCCTGACCAATCACAAGTTCAACTCTGGCATAATCTGTTGACACATATCCTGTCTCACCATCATAATTAATCTCTGCCCAGCCATCTGCTGCATTAGTTGTGGTATAGACTGCATCTTTTTCAACAAGTCCCCATACGCCGGCTTCTGTACTAGGTAATTTTCTTACTCTTATGGAATCCTCTAATATGGTAACCTGTAACTTTCCAACCTCTTTCGCCTTAGCCTCTGCATCTCCGTCAAATAGCAAGTATTGTGTAGCTGCATATCCTTCTACGCTTCCTGAACTGATTTTAGTCCATTCTGCTCCTTTTTCTATAACAGTTCCACCTGCACCGGCATACAATTTTCCAACAACTTCTGCATTCTCATCTGACGCTGCTCTAATATTAAGATATTCATCTACATTTACCATAAATTTTCCTGTATATGATGATGTTGTTTCTTCTTCAACCGTTTCAGATTCTGATTTTGTCTCTGTCTCCGGTTCAACTGCCCTGACTATATCCTTGTCTGCATGGGATACTTCTGCAATATCATTCATTAATATGTCTGTAGTATCTGCTTCTTCAATTGATTTACTATTTTCAATGTTTTTCGTTGTAGTAACTAACTCTGCTGCTCCAACAACAAGCATTCCTGATAAGGCCATTGCTGCTGCCGATGTGGCAATTGCTGTCATTCTACTTCTTAGTCTCATGAAAACCTCCAATAATTACGTTTTTTATTCATAATTGTTACAAATATGTTACAACATGTTACGAAAGTATTCTATCAGACTAAATGACATTTGTCAAGTTTTTGTGTTTCTCCCTTATTTTTCAAGCAGAATTTATATTTTTGTTTGTCTATTTAGTATAATTTTGACAACATTCGCTATGATGTTTATGTAAATTTCATAAAAAAAAGATAAGATATTGCAAAATCTGTAATAAAGGGTTATTATTCTCATAGGAGTTATCCGAAATTAAGGAGGAATAAAGTATTATGGCAACTAAATCTAAAACAAGTACAGCAGATACTAAGGCTATTGTAACTCCAGTTAACAGCAAAGCCGCTGCTGTAGATGCTACTACAGAAACAAAGACAACAGTTCAAAAATCTGTTGAGACAAAGGTCGCTGGACCAAAGGCTGTTACCAAAACTGCAGAACCTGCAGAAAAGAAAACAGCTGCTAAAAAGCCAGCTACTAAGGAAGTTACTACTACCACTAAAAAGACTATTAAGAAAGCAGATGTTGCAGTTACAGCAACTTACATTCTTCAGTTTGGCGGAAAAGAAGTAGTTGCTTCTAATATTCTTGAAACTGTTAAGAAAGTATGGGTTGAAAAATTTCAGGGCAAACTTGAAGAGATTAAGACAATTGAAATTTATATTAAACCTGAGGAAAACAGAGCATATTTTGTTATTAACAGTTTATCAAATGGCGATTATTTTGTAGAACTTTAATTTTGTAGTACATAGTGAAAAAATGCTTACTTCGTATGTTTGAAGTAAGCATTTTTTGTTGTGTAAGATAACCTTACCTTCCATTTTTCTATAGTTTGAAACCTCGCTGCCTAAATGATTCATACATAAGTATACTTGCTGCATTAGCTGCATTAAGAGACTCCACCTTGCCAAGCATCGGTATCTTAATTAACGCATCTGCCACTGCCATTAACTCATCTGTTAATCCATTTCCTTCATTCCCAATAAAAAATGCTGATGGTACAGTATAATCAGGTTCTGAATAATTACATTTGCCATTCAAAGCTGCTGCATACGTTCTGACACCGCTGCTTTTCAGTTTTTCTACTGAACCGAGTATATCTTCGCAATACAGAAATGGCACTCTGAATATTGCTCCCATTGTAGAACGTACTACCTTCGGATTATAAATGTCTACTGTTCCTTTATTCATTAATATACCTGAGACACCTGCACCTTCTGCTGTTCTTAACATTGTTCCAAGATTTCCAGGATCCTGTATATTCTCAAGAATAAGATATGTTTTCTTACCTAATATATCTTCTAATTTCACTTCATTCTTTCTGACTACGACTAATATTCCCTGTGGGGTTACTGTGTCTGATATCTGCCTAAAAACGTTATTCTCCACCACTTCACTGTCATTATTATCTATTTTGTTTTTTACTGAAGTATCTGCGCTATTGAAGAAACTCTCTGAAACATAGATTTTATCTATTCTTTCTTCCGGTATCTCCATAAACATTCTAATGCCTTCTGCCACAAACTGACCTGCCTTACTTCTTGCCTTAGCCTGTGTCTGAAGTTTAATAATATTTTTTATCTGCGGATTTGCTGTTGAACTAATCATACTCACTATTATCTTGCAAGATGTCTGCTGACACTGAACTGATATTCATCAATATCCTTAGTCATTGCCAATGCTTCATCTATTTCATAATCGACATACTCACCATGAGAATATGCCACAACTCTGTCACTCTTACCTTCACAAAGTAAATCCACCGCATATGCACCCATAATAGAAGCATATACTCTGTCTTTACATGTCGGACTTCCTCCACGCTGCATATGTCCTAAGATTGTTGCACGAGTCTCCATTCCTGTTTCTTCTTGAATTCTATTAGCCATTGCCTGTGAATCACCAATACCCTCTGCATTAATTACAATATGGTGTTTCTTTCCTTTTTTCTTAGTTTCTTTAATATGCTCTATTAATTTATCTTCATTTCCAGTATATCTCTCAGGTAACAGTATATCTTCTGCACCGTTTGCTATACCACACCATAAAGCTATATATCCTGCATGACGTCCCATTACTTCAATAACACTGCATCTTTCATGAGATGTAGATGTATCTCTAATCTTATCAATTGCTTCCATCGCCGTATTAACGGCTGTATCAAAACCAATCGTATAATCTGTACATGCAATATCTAAATCAATTGTTCCCGGTACACCAATAGTATTAATTCCCAGATGGGATAATTTCTGCGCTCCCTGGAATGAGCCGTCACCACCGATTACAACTAGTCCATCTATACCATGTTTCTTACAGATTTCTGCACCTCTGTGCTGTCCCTCAGCTGTCCTGATTTCTTCACATCTAGCAGTGTATAAAATTGTACCGCCTCTCTGAATAATATCTGCAACACTCTTTGTATCCATATCAACTATTTCTTCGTTAAGAAGGCCTGCATAGCCTCTCATAATTCCTTTAACTTTAAGTCCTTTTGAAATTGCTGTCCTTACTACTGCTCTTATGGCAGCATTCATTCCCGGAGCATCTCCTCCACTTGTAAGTACACCGATTGTCTTTACCTGATTATCCATAAAATCCTCCATTTTCAAAAAATTCTTTTATTTTATTTTCTATTTTCACATTACACAAATCACATGGTCTGCAAAAGCAAACATCAGACTATATTGTAATTCATTTCTTATGCTATTTCAATGCTTTTTTCCACAACTTTGACATTGTCTGCGCCATATATGCCTGTCAAATTATCCACAAGATTTTTATCAGCACACACCCTCATATTTTTAGGATAAGCTTTTTTAATTTTTTCAGCCCTGCAATATATAATAATTGTATCATCTCCATCACTGTCTTTTATCAGATTCAGTAATTCCGGCTCTTTATCTGTATATTCCTGTTTACTGTTAAATTGAATCCACAATTCCCTTGGAACCTGGTCAAAACTTATTATTCGGTCACAGATTAATTTCCCCTGGTCATCATCTCCAATTGAAATTTTGCCTCTTACAAATATTTTTTCATTTTCTTTTATCATATATCTGTATCTTTCAAAGACATTTGGAAATACTAATATCTCCAAGGTCCCATACAAATCTTCCAATGTGATAAATGCCATTGTCTTGCCTGTCCTTGTAGTTTTGAGAGTAATATTTTCAATCATTCCTCCCACCACTGTAAATGTATTATCAACAGCGACCGTATTTCCTTCTTCGTCCAATATAAAATCTTTAGTGAATGATTTGACATTTTTTCTCCACTTCTCTTCATAGGTTTCCAAAGGATGTCCTGATATATACACCCCAAGTACTTCCTTTTCAAATGCTAATTTCTCTTCTTTAGAATATTCATCTAAATTAGGAAGCTGCACTTCATATTCTGCCTTTTGTTCATCAGGTACTAAATCAAATAAACTCATCTGACCTGTTATAGACTTCTTCTTTTCCTCATTTACCCGGTCAATAACTGCTGAGTATACAGCCATAAGCTGCCTTCTGTTACCTTCCATGCTGTCAAATGCTCCGGCTTTTATAAAGTTTTCTATTGTTCGCTTATTAACTTCCTTTCCTGAAAGTCTTTCAGCAAAATCTTTCATACTTGTAAATCTTCCGTTCTTCTCCCTTTCTTCAACGATTGAATCTATTACGGATTTACCAATGCTTTTTATGGCACTAAGACCATATACAATGCTATTTCCTTTTACTGAAAATCCACTTTCACCTTCATTAATATCCGGTGGGAGCAGTCTTATTCCCATCGTTCTGCTTGTAACAATATATTCTGAAACTTTTGTACTGTTTTCAATTACAGATGTCATTAGAGCCGCCATATATTCCACAGGATAATAATATTTTAAAAATGCGGTCTGGTATGACACTACTGCATAAGCTGCCGCATGCGACTTATTAAATGCATACTTGGCGAAATCCATCATATCATTATAAATCTTTAGTGCTATCTGTTCATCTATTCCATTAGCTATGCAGCCTTTAACATTTTCTTCAGGATTACCATATACGAAATTATGCTGTTCTTTTTCCATGACACTCTGTTTCTTCTTTGACATGGCTCTTCTTACTAAGTCACTTCTTCCTAATGTATATCCTGCTAATTCCCTTACTATCTGCATAACCTGTTCCTGATATACGATACAGCCATATGTAGGTTTTAATATTTTCTCTAACTGAGGGCAGTCATATGTTATATTCTCCGGATTATTTTTTCCTTCGAGATACTTAGGAATAAAATCCATCGGACCTGGCCTGTAAAGAGATATTCCGGCAATTATATCTTCTAAATTCTGCGGTTTTAATTCCTTCATAAAGTTCTTCATTCCCGGACTTTCTAACTGGAATATTCCATCTGTTTTACCTGTTCCAATATAGTTTAATACTTTTTTGTCATTATAGTCTATCTTGTTAATGTCAAATGGTTCTCCAATGGATTTCTCAGCATATCTTACTGCATTCTGAATAACGGTAAGTGTTCTAAGTCCAAGAAAATCCATCTTGAGAAGTCCTAATTCTTCAAGTGTTGTCATAATATACTGGGTAGTTACCGAGCCATCTGATGCTCTTGAAAGCGGTACATACTCATCTACTGATTTCTGGCTGATAACAACTCCTGCCGCATGCATTGAGGTATGTCTTGGAAGTCCCTCTAATCTCTTTGCCATATTAATGAGATTCTTTACTTCTTCATTGCTGTTATACAGATTTCTGAAATCATTACTTTGATTAAGTGCCTTTTCTATTGTTATTCCTAAGTCTTTAGGAATCATTTTTGCCACTTCATCCACAGTTGCATAAGGAAGGTCTAATGCTCTTCCCACATCTCTTATAACATTTCTAGCAGCAAGTGTTCCGAATGTTACTATCTGAACCACCCTGTCTTTGCCATATTTTTCAACAACATAATCTATTACTTCCTGTCTTCTCTCATAACAGAAATCTATATCAATATCAGGCATTGATACACGTTCCGGATTGAGGAAACGTTCAAAAAGCAAATCATACTTTATCGGGTCAATGTCAGTTATGCCAAGACAATATGAAACAATACTTCCGGCTGCCGAACCTCTTCCCGGACCAACTATAATGCTGTTACTTTTAGCAAAATTAATAAAATCCCACACAATAAGGAAATAATCCACATATCCCATTTTATTAATAACACCTAATTCATAGTCTAATCTCTCTCTCAGTGTTCCGTCATCTTCAGGATATTTATCATTAAGACCTCTTGTACAGAGATAGTTAAGATATTCCCATGATGTATAGCCATCAGGTACATCATATCTTGGAAGTTTGGTAACACCAAATTCTATGTCAACATTACATCTTTCTGCAATCTTATGAGTGTTTTCTAATGCCTGAAGTGCATATGGAAAAAGTGTCTTCATCTCATCTTCAGATTTTAAATAGAATTGTCCGCCTTCGTAACGCATTCTGTCTTCATCGGACACCTTTTTGCTTGTCTGAATGCAGAGCAAAATATCATGTGCCACTGCATCTTCAGCATTAATATAATGTACATCGTTAGTTGCTACAAGTTCTATATCTAATTCTTTGCTCATTCTGAGTAAACTGTTATTTACCATCTTCTGTTCCGGTATTCCATGGTCCTGAAGTTCTAAGAAATAATTTCCTTTGCCAAAAATATCCTGGTACATAAGTGCTGACTTCTTGCCTTCTTCATAAAAACCTCTCGCAAGATATCTCTGCACTTCTCCTGCCAAGCAGGCACTTAAAGCAATTATACCCTCGTGATATTCTCTTAAAACTTCATAATCGACTCTTGGTTTATAATAAAAGCCATCTATAAATCCTTTTGAAACTATCTTCATTAAGTTAGCATATCCCTGATTATTTTCAGCCAATAACACCAGATGGTGATATTTATCTTCACTCTGACCAGCTTCTTTATTAAATCTAGAACCCGGAGCCACATAGACCTCGCAGCCTATAATCGGCTTTATTCCAACTTCTTTTGCCGCTTTATAGAAATCGATTGCACCATACATAACACCATGGTCAGTTATGGCAAGGCTGTCCATTCCTAATTCTTTTGCTCTTGCAACTATCTCTTTTATCTTACAGGAACCATCTAAAAGACTGAATTCCGTATGTACATGTAAATGAGTAAAGCCCATTGTTTTCCTCCATTTATTCCATAATCCACATTTCTAAAACGTTATTTACATTTTAGCACAAATACTATCAAATTTCATTACATATAGTCAAAAAAGTACTGACAAATTTATGACTGCCTTAATTAAATGACATTCATAATTTGTCAGCACTCTGCCTGACTTTTTTAATATATGCTTAGTCTTATATAAAAATATTTTTTGACACCCTGTGCCTGAAATAAAAGATTTTTAATTTTTAAACCAATTAACTTTATCCTAAAATTCTTTTCTTCTTGTAGCACCAATCATAGATATAACGATTGATATAAACTGCAATATAAGTCCGACTACGCAGAAAAATATAAGCCCTATTGCTAAATTTTCTGCATCTTCTCTATCATAGAAGCCCATACTGCCATTAATGAATTCATTTACTTTTGAAAATAACCCTATTGAAAGTATTGCTCCCCAGACACCAACTATTATGCAGAGAACCGAAGTAATGATATTCACTGTCACGCCTCCCTTTGCAGGGAGTGAAAAGCCCAAAATCGCCATTCCCGCCTGCTGAAGACAGTGTATATGCCTCATCTATAAATAATATTCCTCCATAGGCACTCTTTGCCAGTTCCTTTACTTTTTCAGCAGTCTGTCCCATATATCCTGCCACCATTCCTGAACGGTCTGTCTCTATAAGCTGCCCATTTTGCAGTATTCCAAGATATTTATATATCTTTGCGAGTTTTCTTGCAATAGTAGTTTTACCCGTTCCGGGATTACCTGTAAATACAAGATGCATAGCAAGTGATGGCTGTTTATATCCCCTTTGTTCACGCATTTTTCTAACCATTAACAAATTAACAATATTATGAACTTCCTGTTTTACGCCACTAAGACCAATAAGACTGTCTACTTCCTTTAAAACCTCATTCATCTGTTCCATATCGCCAATCTCATTAACGGAAAAATCCGCATTGTCACTCATCTCCGGCAATGGTTCAGTGTTAAATCCATTTCCACTCTCTTTACTTATTATGTAATTAATCATGGAAGTCAAAAATCGGTCGAGCAGCCTTACCTCCATAGTCATTCTATAACCATTACATATTACCATAATTTGTCCAAATTGTTTAAATGCCTTATATATTTCTCTTGAATCCGGTAAAAATGATGCCATGCCATCTGACTTTTTCTGCTCATATTTTGTAATATACTTTATGATATCCGGCTCTCTGGTCATAAAATTATCTTCTGTCATACAGTCTTCATAGTAATTTTTCTGTAACACCTCTTCATTTACAACAACTTTCAGTGTATCGCAAAGTGTAGATAACTCCGCACTGTCAATTTTGCCATCTGTTGCTGCCACAAGATATCCCATTTTAAGCATCTCAACAATAAATACGTTCCTAAGGTCTACATCTTTAAGTTCTAAAGACATCTGCTGATATTTGTCACATATGGCATAACAGTTTTCTATTATTTCTGATATTTTTTCCATAATGTTTATTCCTGCTCCTTAAAATTATGTAACCATATTATAGCAAAAAATTGAAATAAATCAAATAGTGATTGTAATCATAGTTCTGTCAGTTTTTTCGATGTTTAAACGTTAATATGAACGAAAGTATCATTTCAGGTTAAAAAAAGACTGTCACTTCAACAATTTTCTGCTTGATGGGAAACAGTTTAATTTGATTGAAATAACAGTCTTTTTATATTGTATAAATATATCTCTATAACTTCGTTCTGTCGCTAACTTACCGTTCGAAAAGTAAATGTCTGATTCGCAGACGCTTCCTTTTCACTATCTCGAAAACCCGCGTCTCCCACGCTCAACTGTCACTTCGTGACTCGTTTTCTCGATAACACATCGGGTAAAATCAAATGCCACCTTCGGTGGCGCTTGATTTTCTTCCTTTTTTAACTTATTTTCACTTTGACTGACTATCTAGAAAACCCGCGTCTCCCACGCTCAACTGTCACTTCGTGACTCGTTTTCTCGATAACACATCGGGTAAAATCAAATGCCACCTTCGGTGGCGCTTGATTTTCTTCCGATGTGTTACATCATGCCCATGCCTGCTCCACCTGCCGGCATTGCTGGTATATCTTCTTTAATACTTGCTACTACTGATTCTGTAGTTAATAATGTAGAAGCTACACTTGTTGCATTCTGCAATGCACTTCTTGTAACTTTGGCAGGATCAAGTATACCTGTATCAACCATATCAACATATTCTTCATTTAAAGCATCAAATCCCATTCCAACTTCTGCTTCTCTTACTTTATTTACAATTACCGAACCTTCAAGTCCTGCATTCTTTGCTATTATAAATAGCGGAGCATCAAGGGCTTTAAGGATTATGTTTGCACCCGTCTTCTCGTCACCTTCAAGTGTTGCCACAAGTTTAGCAACCTCTTTAGATGCATGAATATATGCAGAACCACCACCTGCTATGATACCTTCTTCAACAGCAGCTCTTGTAGCATTTAAAGCATCTTCCATACGAAGTTTGCCTTCCTTCATCTCTGTTTCTGTAGCAGCACCAACACGGATAACTGCAACGCCACCAGCAAGTTTAGCAAGTCTTTCCTGTAATTTTTCTCTGTCAAAATCTGATGTTGTCTCTTCAATCTGTGTTCTTATCTGTGCGATTCTAGCCTGAATGTCATCTTTATTACCTTCACCATCTACAATAACAGTATTTTCTTTCTGAATCTTAACAGATTTAGCTCTGCCAAGCATATCCATTGTAGTATCTTTAAGTTCTAAGCCAAGTTCTTCTGAAATTACCTGACCTCCTGTTAAAATAGCAATATCCTTAAGCATTTCTTTACGTCTGTCACCATAACCCGGAGCCTTAACAGCTACAACATTAAATGTTCCTCTTAATTTATTGACGATTAATGTTGTAAGTGCTTCGCCTTCAACATCTTCGGCAATAATTAATAATTTAGCGCCTGACTGTACAATCTGTTCAAGTACCGGTAAAATATCCTGAATATTTGCAATCTTCTTATCTGTAATAAGAACATATGGGTCATCAAGTACTGCTTCCATCTTATCCATATCTGTTGCCATATATGCTGAAATATATCCACGGTCAAACTGCATACCTTCTACAAGGTCTAATTCCGTCATCATAGTCTTGGATTCTTCAATTGTGATAACTCCGTCATTAGATACCTTTTCCATGGCATCTGCAACCATATTACCAACTTCTTCATCACCTGCCGAAATAGCGGCAACCTTTGCAATCTGGTCTTTTCCATTAACTTTGCTGCTCATCTTTGAAATAGCCTTAACAGCTTCTTCAGTTGCTTTCTTCATACCTTTTCTTAAGATAATTGGATTAGCACCTGCTGCAAGGTTCTTCATTCCTTCATTAATCATTGCCTGCGCAAGAACTGTAGCTGTTGTTGTACCATCGCCTGCTACATCATTAGTCTTAGTTGCAACTTCTTTAACTAACTGGGCACCCATATTTTCAAATGCATCTTCTAATTCAATTTCTTTTGCAATTGTAACACCATCATTTGTAATTAATGGTGCACCAAATGATTTATCAAGAACAACATTTCTTCCTTTTGGTCCGAGTGTTACTTTAACTGTATCTGCTAACTGGTTAACACCTGTTTCTAATGATTTACGAGCCTCTGCTCCATATTTAATTTCCTTTGCCATATCTGTTCTGCCTCCTATTATTCTACTACTGCAAGAATATCATTCTGTCTTACAATTATATATTCTACGTCATCAAGTTTAACTTCTGTTCCTGAATACTTTGAGTAAATAACCTTATCTCCGGCTTTTACTTCCATCTTTACTTCTTTTCCATCAACCATTCCGCCCGGTCCAACTGCAACTACCTCTGCCTGCTGTGGTTTTTCTTTAGCCTGACCTGGTAAAACAATACCTGATTTTGTAGTTTCTTCAGCTACTAACTGTTTCAATACAACTCTGTCATTTAATGGTACTAACTTCATTATGATTCCTCCATTCTGCCATCAGGGCAATCTGCTTTATTTTTTGAATTATTAGCACTCTTTATTATCGAGTGCTAATTCATGTTTATTATATTAATTCCATTGCAACTATTCTGCAAGTTTAATAATCTCTCTATTTTTCTTTATATCTTTTATTTCCTTTGCTTTTATTCTATTTTCTTCCATTTTCTTGCTTTTTCATTTTTCTTTCCGTAGTGTAGGTATTTTTGCAAGTCTCATATATAAGACTCTAAGCCCTGCGCATATAAACCTGCGTATGCAATACTGCTCAAATAAATATGCTGTTTTTGTCTGACCCTCAATTTATTTTCCAAGACCATTCTCTCTTGCATAATAGAATAAATATTGCTGGGCATACCCGCCATATTCACCAAACTTTTCTTTAGCAAATTCCATTATATCATTATTAGATGTCTCCTTTTCAAAATACATAAATTCCATTATTCTTTTTATCCACACATCTACCGGAAATGCATTTCGAAATCCCAATGAAAATAAAAGCACACAATTTGCAACTTTCTCCCCCACGCCCTTTATCTTTATCAATTCTGCTTTTGCTTCCTCGTATGACATTCTTCTTAATTCTTCACCGGTAAAATTCACATCACTTATTACACGTTTGGCTGCACTGTCTAAATATGATGCTCTGAATCCGGTTTTACATTCCTTATAATCTTCCTCTGAAATAGATTCAAGTGCTGTTTTATCGGGATATGAATAAAATTTGGTTCCTTTTATTTCACCTAAATATTCTCCAAATTTTCCAGAAATATCTTTTACGATTTTCTTAATATGAGGTATCTGTTTATTCTGTGAAATTGTAAATGACATTAATGTCTCTTCAAATTCCTGATTAAGAATTCTCACTCCATAATTAACTGTCATAGCCGGTTTTAGCCGTTCATCTGCTTTAAGAAGATAATCTTTAATTTCTCCATAATCCCTGTCTAAATCAAAATATTTAAGCCATAATTTTTCAAATACTTCTTTTCCGGTATTAAAGCATACTATTCTTTCCCCCTCCTGCTTAATGTGTAATAGATTTTTTCCGCTTACCACTCCATACTCATTTTCACCTATTTTTTCAAAATGAAAGCACTGCCCACATTCTAAGGTCTGCTCTACATTAAAGTCCAAAACATCCTCTAATATTATATTCCTGTCCTTTGATATTATTCTCATTAGTGCCTCGCTCTCTAAATCAATCCGAACCTTGATAATGCATTTCTGATTCCACCTCTGTTATATTCCTCTGTAACATAATCCATCTGACTCTTAAATTCCTCTGTGGCATTGCCCATGGCTACCCCGTACTTTACATATTTAAGCATCTCATAATCATTCATGCTATCACCAAATGCATACGTATTTTCCAATGGAATATCTAAATGTTTAATCAGTCTTTCAATTCCAACTGCCTTAGAATAACCTTCCGGTATCATCTCAATGTATTTTTGCTGATGCTCCACAAATGTAAATCTGTCACCAAATTTCTGTTTTAATATCTCCGGTTCTGCATTCTTATTAGCAGTTCCGCTTACCTTTGACACCACAATCCCATCAGCATCTTTTATATTTATAACATTATCTCCCACTAATTTTTCGTACAATTGATACACGGGTATATATTCTTCCGGCATCATATCACTGTCAAAATAAATATGTTCTATTCCTTCAGGTATAGCCATTATCCCACATTCTCTCATGGTTTTTATTACTTCTTTCGCAATATCCTCCTGCAAAATATATCTATATAATTCTTTGCCTTTATACTCTGCATAAGTACCTGCTCCTGCAATTATCCCATCAAAACCAATATCTGTTATCTCCGGAAAAATCATAGCCGTGGTTCTGCCGGTACACAATACTGCAATATGTCCATTTTTTCTTAACTGTCTTATGGCTTCTAAAGTATCTTCCGGCACTCCTTCACCATATAAATATATAGTCCCGTCAATATCAAAAAAAACTACTTTTGTATCTTTCAATTTTATTTCATCCTTCCTAAAACCATTTTTCAAAAAAACTACTACTTATCAATACCTTTATTTTTAATATTTATGTCTGGTTCAAAAGTTCAAATCACTGATAGAATATCATTTTAAAGATTATTTATCAAGAAGTAACATAAATTTTCCAAAAATTTTATTATTTAGCCTTTATTTTTCAGTGTAAACGTATTACAATATACATAAAATAATTATTTGAAAGGAGTATTAAACATGGCTAAAAAACTTGGTAAGGCTTTAATATTCACTGCAGTTGCAGGTGCTATAGCAGCAGGAGGCATTGCTCTTTATAACAAATACAAAGCAGGAGCAGATGATTTCGATGATGATTTCCTTGATTTCGATGATGAAGATGAAGATTTTGATGATGAATCGGATGAGGATGATTTTGATTATTCTAACAAAGATGATAAGAACAATAAGACATCTTCTAACAGAGAATATGTATCTATTCCGAGAGATTCCGAGAAAAATGATGATACTGATTATAAAGTAAACGTAGACGTATCAATAGATACAACCGGATTCAAAGATGAGGAAACTGATGATTCTGACAATAGTTCTTCTAATACAGATGAAGAAGATTCAGAGTTGATTTAAGAATTGATTTAAAAAACCTTTTGTACGTAATTCTACAAAAGGTTTTTTCATTATGAAATACATTACAAATTTCCCTCATCTGTACAAGTCTTTGTAATCGCCCTTGGAAGTGCATCTTTTGAGTTCTTCCACGGCTCATCTTTATGACGGTAATCGAATTTATCTATAAACCATTCTAAATCACTTGTTACCCTCTCCATATTCTCCATATAAATTTTGTTTGTTACTTCTATAAATCCGTCTAAACTGGCACCATTTAAATTATTACCTGCTTCTTCTAACAGTATTTGGTAATGTTTTGTGCAGAAACCCTTTGAAGATTCATACTTCTTCTTAAAACTTTCTTCTCTTTCCCACAAATAATGAATAGTTCTTAAGTATCTCTTAAAAGTTTCAGCTATTCGCCTGCACACATAACATGAATTATTAAGTGTATTCAGATAATTTGTAAGCGGGGATATATCTTTTTTCTTAAATAATGTACTGGATTTGCAGCTATCTGCTAGTTTCTTTATATCTTTATTTGTTTTTACCATATGTGAATGAAGAATAAGAGAAATTCCTAATTTATTTTCCATTTTAAGCAGTTTCTGAATATGTTCGGTACAAAATCCTGTTTTATCAGTAACTTCCCGCACATCATCTTCCATATAACTCGGACCCATAGTGAATTCTACTGCATTTCTTTCAAGTTCCTTATACATTTCACATATTGGACATTCACAATTCTTTGCAAATGCATCATTAACCGGTATTGTATATAATTGTTCTTTCATTCTTACCTCCATGCAACCTGATTTTTAATAGCTTCCATCCTTTTATTTAATCTTCCATGCTTTTCTTAATTTAATAATACCTTCTCTTATTTCCTCTTCACTTAATTTAGCAAATCCTAAAACTATTGTTCCTTTGTAATAATGATGTTTTTCAATATAGTATTCTGATAATCCATGAACACGCACATTTTCATTTGCCGCTCTGGCAATAAGTTTTTCTTCAGGCATTAAATTATTTACATTAACTAATATATGTAATCCTGAATTCTCACCTGAAATCCGTATTACATCTTTGTTCTCTTTTAGCATCGATACCATCAGATCATGTTTTGCTTTATAAATAGAACGCATTTTATTAAGGTGTCTCTCAAAATATCCCTCTTTAATAAATTCATTCACAATTAACTGGTCCATCTTTGAAACTGTCTGGGAATAAAAAGACATCTTATTATTGAAAATATCCAAAAGCCTGTCCGGAAGAATCATGTAACTCATTCTGATTGATGATGCAATAGATTTTGAAAATGTTCCCATATAAATTACTTTTCCCGAATTATCAACACCTTGAAGAGCCGGAATAGGTTTTCCTTTATATCTGAATTCACTATCATAATCATCTTCAATTATATATCGGTTTTCAAAACTTTTAGTCCATTCTAAAAGCTCTATTCTACGCTTTATCGGCATTACTATTCCAAGTGGAAACTGATGTGACGGCATCACATAAGCAAGTCCTGCATCCGATTCCTTTAGTTCACGCACTCTCATTCCATTTTTATCCATTGAAATGGGAATAATTTTGTTTCCATTTTTTTTAAATACATTATATGCCTGCATATATGTAGGATTTTCCATGGCAATAACAGGTTTATCTGTGAAAAGCTGATTGAGCAGCATAAGGAGATATTCATTTCCCGCCCCAAGAATAATCTTATCCGGGGTACAGTGTACTCCTCTTGCTTCATAGAGATAAGAAGAAAGTGTCTGCCTTAATTCCCTTTCTCCTTTAGAACTGCCTGCTGCAAACAATTCTTTATTATTTGCACTGAGCAGACTTTTAGAAATCTTTCTCCACGCATTAAACGGGAAATTATCCAAATCTATTCCCCATGGCGAGAAATCTATTATATTTTTTTCACATTTTTTTTCATATCCCACGCTTACAGGTTCTTCTGCCACATCCAAACTATACAGCAAAGAAATCTCTGAAACATAATATCCCTTGTAAGGAACAGACTCCACATAACCCTCAGAAATAAGTTGATTGTAAGCCATGTCCACTGTACTCCGGCTCACCTGTAGATGTTCAGCTAAAGCCCTTGTTGACGGTAATTTTGTCTTACACTCAATTCTTCCATTTTTTATTTCATCTTTAATAAATTCATAAATCTGTTCATACAAAGGTGACTTGCCATTTAAATCCAAATCAATAGTCAACTCATACATTTAATATCTGTCCTCCATATACTGTTGCATATGCATTAAATTTATTATTCCCATTTTATTGAATTCATGTCACACTTATCCTTTTAATTCTAATTTAATCTGGTCTCTTAACTCTCTTGCTCTGTCTTTAACTTTAGCCGCTGCTGCACGTGATGTAATAATTTGTGATATAAGTTTTGCTGCTGTCTCATAATCCTTACATCTTCTTGCTAAATCCGCTGTAACATATGTATACGTATATTCATCCATACCGCATATAGGGAACATTTCTTTACTCATGGCAGTTACAAACCCTTCATATGCGTTTGCAATAAATTCTTTTTCTTCTGCTTTAATTTCTGTAAGTTTATCATCATAATCTATATCTGATATATCAAGATTCTCTGCCTTTCCTCTGTAAAGCCATGCTATCTTGAGACATGTGTATGCTCTCTCACTTGCTTTAGATTTCTTTACAACCGCATTTGCTAAAGCTAACTGATATCTTAAAATCGCCTCATCATAGGAATATGTATCTTCTGCTGCTTCTAATGGTTTGAAATTTTTTGTAATATTCTCTTTAATTAATTTTGACTGCTGATTTGTAACTACACTAAAGAATCTTGTAAGTGCACTATAGCCACAATTATTACATACTACCACATCATATTTTATACAGTCAATTCCCTGATATTTTGGTCTTAAGTCTGTATCAACTGACATTAATTTCGCTTTTCCTGACATTACAGTTTTATTTTTAAATTCTCTGTCACACACGGGACATGTATAAGTTTTATCAAATAACATATCACTTTCTTCAATAACATGTGTTTTCTTCCGTTCCATGTTCTTATCCGTTTTCTTCTCTTCTTCTTTTTCAAAGACTTCTGTATCCTTTAAATTAGCAAGTCCTAACTTCTCTAATCCTGAAAATAATTTACTCATCTTAATCTCCATTTCTGTAAAAGTTTATGTTATAAATATTAAAATCAAAAATCTGTTACTGTGTCGGAAGTTTAAACGAGCTCTTCAAAGAAACAATTCTGTTAAATACTAATTTTTCATTTGTAGTATCTTTTGAATCCACACAGAAATATCCTTGTCTGACAAACTGGAAACTGTCTTCTTTCTTAGCACTCTTAATACTTTCCTCGATATAACAATTATTAAGGACAGTTAATGAATTCGGATTCAGGTTAAGAGTTCCGTCTTCATTAAGTTTACCCTTTTCTTCATCTATAATGTTTTCGTATAATCTGACTTCTGCCTTCACAGCATGTTCTATACTTACCCATTGTATAGTTCCTTTTACTTTTCTTCCCGTGAAGCCACTTCCGCTTCTTGTCTCAGGATCATAAGTACAATGAATCTCTGTCACTTTACCATTTTCATCTTTAATATAACTCTCACATTTAATGAAATAAGCATTCATAAGTCTCACTTCATTTCCCGGAAATAGTCTGAAATATTTTTTAGGTGGTTCTTCCATAAAATCTTCTCTGTCAATATAAATTTCTCTGCTAAATGGTACTTTTCTGGTTCCCATTTCTTCATTTTCCGGATTATTTATCACATCAAAATACTCTACCTGTCCCTCAGGATAGTTATCAATCACCACTTTAATCGGATCTAATACTGCCATAACTCTTGGTTTCTTAAGTTTTAAGTCTTCTCTGATACAATACTCAAGCATTGCATAATCTGCTGAACTTTGAGCCTTTGATACTCCTGCTAGTTCTACAAACATTCTTATTGATTCAGGTGTAAAACCTCTTCTTCTAAGTGCTGCAATCGACACAAGTCTCGGATCATCCCATCCGTCAACTATTCCGTCTTCGACCAGTTTCTTAATATATCTCTTCCCTGTAATTACATTTGTAAGATAAAGTTTAGCAAATTCAATCTGCTTAGGAGGCATCTCATATTCTAATTCTCTTACAACCCAGTCATATAATGGTCTGTGGTCTTCAAACTCCAATGTACAGATAGAATGTGTTATTCCCTCTATGGCATCTTCAATCGGATGTGCAAAATCATACATAGGGTAAATGCACCACTTGTCACCTGTTCGGTGATGTGTCATATGAGCCACACGATAAATAATAGGGTCCCTCATATTAATATTCGGTGATGACATATCTATCTTTGCCCTTAGAACTTTTTCACCATCAGCATATATACCATTCTTCATATTCTCAAATAATTCAAGATTCTCTTCTATGCTTCTGTCTCTATATGGACTATTATTACCCGGTTCAGTAAGCGTTCCACGATATTCTCTTATTTCATCTGCTGAAAGGTCACATACATATGCTTTTCCTTTCTTAATTAACTTAACGGCACATTCATACATCTGTTCAAAATAATCTGATGCAAAAAATAGTCTGTCTTCCCAATCCGCACCAAGCCATTTTATATCTGCTTTAATTGATTCGACAAATTCAACTTTTTCCTTTGTAGGATTTGTATCATCAAAACGCATATTAAACTTGCCATTATATTCCTTAGCAAGTCCATAATTTAATAATATTGCCTTTGCATGTCCAATATGAAGATATCCGTTAGGCTCCGGCGGAAATCTTGTCTGCACATGGTCACAATACCCCTCGCTTAAATCTTTATCAATCATCATTTCAATAAAATTTCTTGATATATTTTCATTTTCCATAATAAATTCTGTCCTTTCACTAGTTGTTACTCCTTAACTATACCCTATGAATAATAACCTGTCAAAAACTTTTCTAAATTTTTTTCATCATCTGTTCCCATAAGTTCTCTTGCTGAGTGCATTGCAAGCAATGGAATTCCTATGTCAATAGTCCTCATTGGCAAAACTGAAGACCCTATTGAACCAAGAGTCTGTCCTCCAATCATATCAGAACGGTTAACAAATACCTGATACTTACATTCTAAATCCTCACAAATGTTTTTAATCATTGATATACCCTCGGCATCATTGGCATATGACTGATTAGCAGCCTGCTTTATAACAATCCCTCCGTTTAATATTACTTTATTAGTGCTGTCTGATTTCTCTGATGAATTAGGATGTGTTGCATGTGCGACATCAAGTGATATCATCATACCGCCTAATATATCATTAATCATATATTCTCTGTCATATCCTGATGCCATATATATTTTTTCTAATATAAACATTATCATCTGTGAAGCGGCACCCTGTTTTGTTCTGCTGCCTATCTCTTCATTATCATAAAACATAGCCATATTTATTCCATTTTCACGCTGTGCATTAACTAAAGCATTCACCTGCGCATACACGGATGTAAGATTATCAAGTCTTGGTGAACTGTAAAGTTCATCATCAATCCCTGTCATACAACCTTTTTCAGTCTGATATACATACAATTCATAGCCCTTTATATCGTCCTCTTCAATCTGTCTTCCCTGCTTTTTTAATTCATTAACTATAATATTTTCAATAATATTTTCGCATTTACCATCTTTGCTAATCAATCCTGCAATTGGAAGCATATCTTTCTGGCAGTTTAATTCCACACCTTTATTCACGTTTCTGTTCATATGAATTGCAAGATTTGGTATGGTTAATAAAGGCTTTTTTACATTTATTACTATAGTTTCATTGTCAAACCACTCTGTACTTTTAACAACTATTTTCCCTGCAACAGACAGAGGTCTGTCAAGCCAGGTACTTAATATAGGTCCTCCATACACTTCTGTATTAATCTTTATATATCCTGCCTCCTTATCAGTATGTTCCTTAATAAGATAATTAGGTTTTATTTTGAAGCACGGAAAATCCGTATGTGATGCTGAACATCTCAAGTTCATTTTGTGGTTTAAATCATGTTTTCCGCCAATTGTAAATGCCATAAGCGACGAGTCATAAATATTCACAAAATATTTTCCACCACTTTTTATATTAAACCTTTCCTCTTTTTTTAACTCAATAAAACCATGCTCTTTTAATACATTTTCTACTGAATTTACTGTATGAAATGGGGTTACTGAACCCTCTATGAATTCACCCAGATTTCCTATATACATTTCATCATACATAATATAACTGCCTCACATTTCTATATTGTAGAATCCCACACTCTGAAATCGTGCTTTGTATGTTTTTTGACATAATACAATGCTTCATCTGAATGTTTTAATATCCTGCTTATTCCCTGATAACCTGAAGTTTTTCCATTGGCAATTCCAATTGAACATGTTACCCTGTTTTTCTCACTGATATTTACTTCTTCTTTTTTTAAATTCTCAATTACTTTTTTAAATCCTTTGTTATGTTTTATATTGGCAAATATTTTCTCTGCAATTTCCACTCCGAAGTTTATTCCTCTGTTTGGGAGTACAATAATGAATTCATCTCCACCGTATCTGATGATAAAGCCATTATTTTCCACAATTGTCTCTAACATTCTTGAAAAGGCTACTAAAACCGCATCACCTGTTTCATGCCCAAAATGGTCGTTACAATATTTGAAATTATCTAAATCCATATATAATATTGTAAATTGATGTTTCATATTTAAACAGTCATATGGTGCTAATTCGTTTTCTATGCACTTTCTCATACCCTGTCTGTTATACAGTCCCGTAAGAATATCTGCAACTGAACTTCTTTCTAATTCTTTTTTAATTGTTTCTTTGCTAATTGCCTCAATAAGTTCTCTGAATGAAGTTCTAAGCACATCTGCATCACCTTCATAAAACATAACAAGATTTTCCGTGAAATTAGCTTTTTTGAACTTAAATGCAATAAAAATCTCTGTTACCATATCTTTATTAACAAATGGAATTGCGAGCATTGCAGCAATATCATCTCTATTAAATGCAGAAATAAGTTCTTCATGATACTGATATGATTTTTGAAAACGTGATATCAGTATTCTTCTTCCATTTTCAGTAAAATAATCATAAATATATTTTAACTGATATTTTTTCAATTCTATCTCCATATCACAATACCTGATAACAGGTGTCTCATTTGATATACTAATGTATACAATACTATCAACATCAAATGTATTCTTTATCATAAGCATTGAACTGCTTATCATCCCGTCTATTGATTCAAAATCATCATTCAGAGAATCTACCCAGTTTTCAAAGAAAGTAAGCATCTTATTCTTTTTCTCAACTTCCTTCTTCATCTCACACCGGTTTGTCATTTTAAATATCTCATTTACAATTTCGTCTGACATTTTCCGAAATTGCTTACTATCATCAACTATTTATTTTCCATCAATAAGCAGCTCTAGTTTTTCTGCATTTTGAATAAGCATGTTATTTCTGCAAAATTCTATTGTCTGTCTGAGAATCTTTTCTCTTATTTCAAGTTCTCCCGTTATTCTGTAGAGTTTTGCCTCTTCTTCCACAACTTTTGGCAGTATATAATTCTGTTTACTGTTTATTCTTTCCCAAATCTCTTGAACTTTTGATAATTTTTTCTTGCCTCACTGTAATTTTCCTCTTCTACTGCTAACATTCCACTCACTGTATAGAATAGATAAATATCATCTTCCCACATAGAATAATCAGGATTACTCACTGATAAAATATGCTGCATGGCAGTTTCCATAATATCATAGTACAATTTTGCATTATATACCTGTTTGAGTTTAATATATGAAAATATTGCAAGACCATATAATTTTGTCTTATTACAAACATTGAGCCTCTCTATTTTAAGTGTTGCCATCATCTTAAGCGTTATATTTGTACATTTAATTGTTGCCGAATAATCACCTACAATAATTCCCATAACTGCCATATTATAAACTGCATCAAGAATATACTTTGGTGTATCAACGGCTATTCCGATTTTTACTGCACGCAGAAAATAATCATATGCCATATCATATTTTTCATTAATCAGAAAATTATATCCTATTCCATTATAAATCTGTGCTTCTTCATGTTTTCTGTCACGCCCTTCCATTATCTTCAGACACTCGCCATAATAATATATAGTTTCATCAAATCGTCCGCTTGTAGAAGCTTGTATGGCATTCTTCTGCCATGCCCGTATCTGTAATTGAATATTGCCTAATTCCTGTGCAAGTTCCATTCCTTTTTTGTATTCTTCTATATTCTCACATCCGATTTTTCCGTTATTCTCAACTATTTCAATATTTTCAGGCATATTGAATCCAAAGATATAAGCATAAGCTAAATGTAATTTCTGACCGTTTTCTTCTGCTTCTTTTAAAAGATATTCAGGCATATCCGCATCCGGGTTCCACAACAATACATCCGGAAATTTATCTAATATTACAATTAACTTAAGCATATTTATTTTAACAAGGAATTTTTTATCATCTATTTCTGTTGCAGTACGGTATCCCTTATCAATAAAAGAATGAGCTGCCGTTCTCTGACCACTTTGCTGATTAATAAGTGCCGAAATGTAATAATAGTAAAACAGACTCATTTTATCATGCTGAATATATTCCATATCAAACATCTTTTTACAATATACATAGGCTACTTTCTCTTCACCATTATATATCGTAACAAGTGCATATAATTTCAGTAAATTTATCTTCTGGCTGTCATTAACCTCTAAATTATCACTCTCTATTACTCTGTAAATAATATCTAAATAATACTTTGCCTGCTCTAAAGCAAGACATAAAAACATATCATTAATATTTCTAAAATACACATCTATCTGTGATTCTTCCGGCAGGAATGTATCATCAATAATTATATCTCTTCTATTATCATCATAATCGATAGCCATTTCCATGTCCTTAATATAATTAACCATTGCATTCCAACTGTCCCGCATATAACTGTTAATATCCTGTGCCTCATTATAAGCTCCGATAATTACTATGTTTTTTATTTCTAAACATTTCATCATCTCAAGCAGTAATCTTAATGTTGATTGCTGCGCCCACTGAAGTCTGTCTAAAACAATTACCATCTTATGCTCATCTGATATATACTTAAAAATATTTACAATTGACTCTATTATGCGCTCTCTTTCATAAGGCACTTCCCGCGGAATAATGTCCTCATTTCTCTCACAATATCCTTCTTTAATATATGATGTAAATATATCCTCCACCACATTATATATACCTGCATCATTTACAAACTTTGAACAATCCTCATTACTGTAATATTTCATATATAATTCTCTGATAAATGATAAAAAAGGGCAAAATGCCCCCTGAATGTCAGTCTCATTAAAACGATAATAAAACATATCACATTCTAAATTTAGTGAAGAAATAATATTGATAATATCTTCTTCCTCAATACTTAATGCACTGTAGTGCTTTAAAAAACACACTTTATCGTTATATTCCACGTTTTCATCTGCGGTTAACTTACCAATTATATTTCTTATATGCTCTTTAAATTCAGGCTTCATATATGCTCCTTTTTAACCGATTATCATCTTTAAACTTTATTTAAGTATATCACATATAAACGTCACAAATCAACATTTGACAGTTAATAACTTCTGATGTCATCACTTCCATCATCAATTGTTTTTTCTATTTTCTTAACCACTGCATAATATCCATAATCATCAGATACCTTTACATAAATTCTGTCTCCTGATTTATGACCTTTTATAGTCTTTCCTAACGGTGAATCTATGCTGATATATCCTTTCATGGAATCACCTCTGATTGATGTAACTAACTTAACTTTCATAGTCTCATCATCTTCTTCCATATATAAATCCACTACACTGTAAAGTCCGATTTCATCATCTGTTGATTCATCTTCTATAATAGCTGCTGTTTTAATAAGTCTTTCTAAATATCTTATCCTGCTTTCATTTCTGTTTTTATCACGTTTAGCGGCATAATATTCAAAATTCTCACTTAAATCTCCCTGAGCTCTTGCTTCTTTAACAGCCTCAATACACTCTTTTCTAACTACAAGTTTTCTATGTTCAATTTCTTCTTCAATCTTTTGAATATCCTTCTTAGTCATTTCATTTGGCATATTCTACCTCCACGACGGAGCATTTTTAGTAAATCCATCATCATTGTACATATCATATTTATATGTGTCTGTGTCCATTCCTATTATTTCAAAATCACAGCCTTTATACTGAACAGAACAGTCCATTATTGATTTTCTAAGTTTCTTATCAGTTATTACCTCTTGTCTGACTATTGGAATATTAGTTCCTTCACGTACAAATAAAGGCACCTCATTTAATTCAATTTTTACATAATGTATTCCGGCATTAAGTTTTTCCTGATATATCTCTCCATTACTTAGGAATTTTATAAATGTCATATTCTCCGGCAGATAAACATATCTTCCCCCGGCATTCTGTGTATAAACAGGTGCAATCATAATATTTCCCAGCATAAGCTCATCCTCTGTCTCACATGCCATTTCATCATCACCAAATACAAATGATAACGGTTTAAACATCATATCGTCATTAAGTGCAGCCTTCATATACTCACTGTAAAGATATGGTAAAAGTCTGTATCTTACGTTTAGGATATTTTTAAAATCTTCGGTATGTTCAAAGTTATAACATTCCTGATTTCTTGTTCCAAGTGCTGAATGGTTTCTCATAAGTGGTGTAAATACGCCTAATGCCATCCATCTCATAACAAGGTCTTCTGAAGAATTACAGCCAAATCCTCCTATGTCAGCACCTACATATAGAAAACCACACATATTAAGACTTGGAAGCATCTTTAAATTCAATAAAATATGTGACCACCATGAACAGTTATCACCCATCCATATACCCGCATACCTGTGCATTCCTATATATGAAGCCCTTGAGAACATTAAATATCTCTTATCTGAGTCAATTCTCTCAAAAGCTTCTCCTGCTGCTCTTGACATATTGTATCCATACAGATTATGAACCTTGTCATGGTTAACCTTTACTCCATCAATATTATGATACATGGCTCTATAATCATCTTTATTATTAGCCAGTTCATTGTATCTCCATCTTATGTCAAGTACCTTAGAATCATCACTTTCAGGTGTTATCTCATTAATCATCTCTCTTATTTCATCTACTTTATTCTGTGAATAAAAAATAGCTGGCTCGTTCATGTCATTCCAGAACCCTTCAATTCCCATATCAATAAGTACTTTATATTTGTCCCCAAACCATTTTCTTGCATCTGCATTAAGAAAATCCGGAAAATGTGTAAGTCCCGGCCAGACTGCCGTTACATAATCTTTTCCATTTTCGTCTTTTACAAAATAATTGTTCTTAACGCCCTCTTCGTATACATCATAGTCTTTTTCAATCTTCACACCTGCATCAATAATCGGAACAAGCCTTATTCCCTTATTTTTTAACTCGCTGACATATTCGTTAAACTTTGGAAATCTCTCATCATTCACAGTGAAATCTTTATATGAGGTCATATAATCAATGTCCATGTAAACAGAACTGATGAGCATATCATTTTCTTCATATCCCTTTACCACATCATCTACTCTCTGTTTATTCTCATAACTCCATCTGCTCTGTCCAAATCCAAATGCCCATTTAGGTGCAATATAACTCTTTCCAATTATCTTACGGAATTCCCTAACTATTTCATTATTACTGTCACCATTTATAACATATACATACATGTCCATATATTCCGGTGTAATTACTATCTCATTTCTCTTAGTAAATCCAATATCAAATGTCACTCTTCCAGGATTATCAAAAAACAATCCTAATTTCACATCATCATCTATGATAATAAAATTGTGTGCACCATAAAGAGATTCTTTCTCCTCAGTATGTGAAGGGTCATCTGTACAATAACTTACATACTTAAATCCTCTCTTATTAATGCCTCTGTTAGCTTCACCAAGTCCATACACCTTTGCTTCATCACTTATCTCATATGTAAAACTGTCATTTTCAAATTTAACTGCTTTAATCTCCTCATTTTCTGCATTAATGTCAGTTATAACTGCTTCTGTTTCAACCGGATTTCCAAACTTATACTTTTTTACCATATCTTTCCTCCATGCCGGAGTTTTTTTTGCGAAGGCTCTGCGCATAGAAAATCGCGCAGGCGATTTCTATGCTGCAATAATTCAAGTCTGTGCTCCGTCACAAACTTGCTAAGTAAAAAATTTTCTCTTCAGAAAAATTTTTCACTCTTCCTCCATGTCATAATATTTCTATAGGCTGCTTCTAAATTTACGATATTCTCCTAAAATCTGCAAACCACAAAAAGTACTAAAATATATAATATATTTTAGCACTTTTTATAGTTGATTTCTATTACCTTTTATATATATTCGTTATGTTTTAAAATTTATGCATCAATGCTGTAGTTTGGAGCCTCTTTTGTGATATGAATATCATGTGGATGACTTTCTTTAAGTGATGCTGCTGTAATCTTAACAAATTTACCATTCTCTTTAAGTGTTTCAACATCAGGTGCTCCACAATAACCCATACCTGAACGAATACCACCTACTAACTGAAATACTGTATCTTCTACAGTTCCTTTATAAGCAACTCGTCCTTCTACACCTTCCGGTACAAGTTTCTTAGCATCTGTCTGGAAATATCTGTCCTTGCTGCCATTCTCCATAGCTGCGATACTTCCCATTCCTCTGTATACTTTATATTTTCTACCCTGGAACAACTCAAATGTTCCCGGACTCTCATCACATCCTGCAAATATGCTTCCCATCATACAGACATTAGCTCCCGCCGCAATAGCCTTAGTCATATCGCCTGAGAATTTAATACCGCCATCTGCTATAACAGGAATAGCATATTCCTTAGCTGCTTTATAACAATCCATAATCGCTGTAATCTGAGGAACACCAATTCCTGCAACCACACGTGTTGTACAGATAGAACCCGGTCCTATACCAACTTTAACAGCATCTACGCCCGCTTCAATAAGTGCCTTAGTTGCCTCTCCTGTTGCGATATTACCTGCTATAACCTGTAAGTCAGGATATGCTGCCTTAATCTTCTTAACTGTATCCATAATATTCTTAGAATGTCCATGAGCTGAGTCAATAACGATTGCATCAACTTTAGCTTCCACTAAAGCAGCTACTCTATCCATTACATTTGCAGTAATACCAACAGCGGCACCACATAAAAGTCTTCCCTGTGAATCCTTAGCCGACTGTGGATATTTAATCTGTTTCTCAATATCTTTTATTGTAATAAGACCTTTTAACACATAGTTATCATCTATAATTGGAAGTTTCTCTTTTCTCGCCTTAGCAAGAATCTCTTTGGCTTCTGAAAGTGTAATTCCTTCCTTAGCAGTAACAAGACCTTCACTTGTCATAGAATCTTTAATCTTCTTACTGAAATCTGTTTCAAACTTAAGGTCACGGTTTGTAATAATACCAACTAATTTCTTATTGTCCGTAACTATAGGAACACCTGATATTCTAAACTTAGCCATCAGGTTGTTAGCATCCTCTAATGTATGTTCCGGTGATAAATAAAACGGATCTGTAATTACTCCGTTCTCAGAACGTTTTACCTTATCTACCTCTTCAGCCTGTGCCTCTATTGACATATTCTTATGAATAATTCCGATACCACCCTGTCTGGCCATGGCAATTGCCATTCTGTGCTCTGTAACAGTATCCATTCCCGCACTCATCATTGGAATGTTAAGTTTAATCTTCTTCGTAAGATATGTTGATAAATCAATCATATTCGGTGTAACTTCTGAATACCCTGGTACTAAAAGCACATCATCAAATGTTATTCCTTCGCCAACAATCTGTCCCATTTTTCTATTGTCCTCACTTTCTATGAAATTTCATCAATTTTAACAGATTAAAATAATTATGTCAATTTATAATTAATGATTATTTTATAATAATTTAATTCTTTCTATTTTCTAAATATCACTCTGTTTAGTATGGTCTTTCTTCGCCTTTAACGTGTACCTTTCTTGGTGCAGCCATCTGCATTTCCTTTATTATATCATCATTAGGCTCAAATATTACTTTTATCAAAGATGAATCATTTCTTTCAAATGCCACATACCTGTCAGCATCTTTCTCAAGTGAAGAAAAATCCCTGAGTTTATATACTTGTTTTTCAAATTGCTCAAGTAACTTTGAATCTTCCGGTGCAATTATTTCTACTTTATCCATTTCTATTTTGCCGCAGCCTTTTCTTTTCATTTTACCGCATATCTTATCAACCTGACATTCACCACTTAAATACTGGTATTCAAATTCTATATCTGTCATTTGAAATATATATCTTGTCAAATATGCAAATGCAACTCCTGCCACAAATGCAATCGGTCCAAAAACAGAAGCTAAAAGAACTGATGCCACACATAATAAGATAATTACTACTCTAAGCATTATTCCAATAACTGTTTTCTTCCTTTTTATCATATATTCATGGTATACTTCTCCCATTTGATTAATCCTCCGTTTCTTTTATTGCGTTTGAATTTAATTATACTTAACTCATTATAAAATAACAAGCACTTTATAATTATTTAATAGGCTGAACGTTACGACTTATCTAACAACCCAATAGGACTTTAATCAAAACATAAATTCCGTAAATACGGTATTACTTATATCCACTCCGTAATCTGTAAGATAGAAATATTCATTATCATATCTGCACAAACCCTGTCTGCACAATCTATCAGGGATATCTCCATATACATCTTCCATACGCTTTCCAAAAACTTTTTCAAATTGCCCTGTATTAATACCCTGCATTTTTCTAAGTCCAAGAAACATATATTCCTCAATCTGTTCATTTACACCTATATACTCAATATCTCTTCTGATACTTTGAGGATTACCAGCGTTATCGATATACATCTTTCTACTGTCTGTATTAGTATATCTCACGTTATTAACTAATGAAGCCGCCGCCACACCAAATCCATAATAATTCTCTCTGCTCCAGTACTTTATGTTATGCATGCACTCATGGTTTTCCTTAGAATAATTAGAAATTTCATATCTGTTATATCCATTTTTTGCTAAAAATTCTTTAGTCAGGCAGTACATCTTCCTGTCTGTTTCTTCATCAGGTATCGCTTCGCTAAATGGCATTCCCTCACTATATTTATCAAAAAACGGGGTTCCTTCTTCTATTATAAGACTGTAAGATGAGATATGCTCCGGCTTAAGATTAATTACTTTCTTAAGTGTTTCCATATATGACTCCACAGTCTGATAAGGAATAGCAGACATTAAATCAATGTTAATATTAGTAAATCCTGCTCTTCGTGCGTTTTCGTAATTCTTAAGAAATTCCTCATACGAATGAATTCTTCCTAATGTCCTTAATTCATTATTATTTGCTGACTGCAGTCCAATGCTTAATCTGTTTATTACTATATTTTTGTAACGCACAAGTTTATCATAATCAATCGTTCCCGGATTAACTTCTATGGTTATCTCACTATTATCTGAATCAATACCATATTTTTTAATAATTAAAGCTAATATTTCCTCTATATATTCAACGCTGTAAACAGATGGTGTCCCACCTCCAAAAAAAACTGAATCAACAGGCTCTTTTATATCTGTTAATTCAATTTCATTTATCAATGCTTTCTGATATAATTCCATGTCTGTATCCTTGCCTTGCCCTGAGACAAAGTCACAATACAAACATTTCTGTTTACAAAATGGAATGTGAACATAAATTCCTGCTGCCATGTTTCCTCCATATCTGGGCATTTTTAAAAATGTATTGTAAAAAACGCCTTTTGTTAATCCTAATTCTTACAAGAAACCACCATTATTAGCGAGTAGTTTAGCATAGTGAAATATTGTGCAGAAATAAAGTGTGGCGCCTGCGACTTTGGAAGGGAATTAGATATTCTTAGTATTCCTCTAATATTAAGCTATTTCCGAACATCGTGTTCGGAAAAGTCTCCGACTGCCACGGAGGGCAGATTCGAAGACGGTAGCATAAAATTGATAAGACATACAGGTGAATACTTAGAATATCTTTTCCCGAACAACGTAGCAAAAGACACACTTTATTTCTGTACATCATTTACTCCACTAAACAATAGTTTTATTTATCATCTAATTTCAATACGCTCATAAATGCTTTCTGTGGTATCTCTACATCACCCACCTGGCGCATACGCTTCTTACCCTCTTTCTGTTTCTCAAGAAGTTTTTTCTTACGGGTAATATCACCGCCATAACATTTTGCAAGTATGTCTTTTCTCATCGCCTTGACTGTTTCTCTTGCGATTACCTTGCTGCCGATTGCTGCCTGAATAGGTATCTCAAACAACTGTCTTGGAATCTCGTCTTTAAGTTTCTCACACATTTTTCTTCCACGTTCATATGCCGTTCCTGCATGAACTATAAAGGATAATGCATCTACTTCTTCTTTGTTAATAAGTATATCTAATTTAACAAGTTCTGAACGCTCATAGCCTTTCATTTCATAATCAAATGAAGCATAACCTTTTGAGCGCGACTTAAGTGCATCAAAGAAATCATAGATTATCTCATTTAAAGGGAGTTCATATTTTAATAATGCTCTGGTTCCTTCAATATACTCCATACCCAGATAATTGCCTCGCCGTTCCTGACACAATTCCATTATGGAACCAATGAATTCTGTCGTAACCATTATTTCTGCTTTTACAACAGGTTCTTCCATATAATCTATTTCCGAAGGATCCGGAAGGTTTGACGGATTAGTTAAATTAATAACTTCACCATTTGTCTTATATACTTTATAAATAACACCCGGTGCTGTAGTAACTAAATCAAGATTATATTCTCTCTCAAGTCTCTCCTGAATAATCTCAAGATGTAATAAACCTAAGAATCCGCATCTGAAACCAAATCCCAATGCAATAGAAGTCTCCGGTTCATAATTAAGTGATGCATCATTTAACTGCAATTTTTCTAAAGCATCCCTAAGGTCAGGATATTTTGCTCCATCTGCCGGATAGAGTCCACAGTACACCATTGAATTAACTTTTTTATATCCCGGTAATGCTTCATCACATGGATTATTATCATCTGTTATAGTGTCACCTACTGTGGTATCTTTAACATTTTTAATGCTTGCAGTGAAATATCCTACCATTCCCGCCGTAAGTTCCTCACATGGAATATACTGTCCTGCTCCAAAGTAACCCACCTCCACTACGTTAGCCGTAGCTTTAGTAGCCATCATTCTAACCTGTGTTCCAACTTTAACAGTACCTTCCATTATTCTGAAAAATACAATTACACCTTTATATGAATCGTAAATACTGTCAAATATTAAGGCTTTAAGTGGTGCATTCTTATCACCATTTGGTGCCGGTAGTTTTGTAACAATCTGCTCTAATACCTGTTCTACATTTAATCCGTTCTTAGCTGAGATAAGCGGTGCATTATGAGCTTCTATTCCGATAATATCTTCTATTTCATCAATAACTCTCTCCGGTTCTGCACTTGGAAGGTCAATCTTATTAATTACAGGCATTACTTCAAGGTCATGGTCAAAGGCCATATATACATTGGCAAGTGTCTGTGCTTCAATTCCCTGTGCTGCATCAACTACAAGTATAGCACCATCGCAGGCAGCAAGACTTCTTGATACTTCATAATTAAAATCCACATGTCCCGGTGTATCAATCAGATTAAATACATATTCTTCTCCATTATCAGCTTTATATACAGTTCTGACAGCCTGAGACTTAATAGTTATTCCTCTTTCTCTTTCTAACTCCATATTGTCTAGCACCTGTGCCTGCATCTCTCTGCTTGTAAGAAGACCTGTTTTTTCAATTATCCTGTCTGCAAGTGTTGATTTTCCATGGTCAATATGGGCTATAATACAAAAATTCCTTATATTTTCCTGTTTAATTAATGACATATCCGCTATTCACAACTGCCTGTAACTTAGGCACTCCTTTTCTATTAAAATCCGTTTGAGGTTTATTATACTAATTTTTTTCAGATTAATCAATAAATATAATAGCATGGTTATTTTACATTGAAAACTTTCTGTTTAATTTACTATAAAAATGTGCTATGATATATTCTAACATATACAGAAAGTGGTGATTATTTTGTCTATATTTTCTAAATTCAGTGGCAGAGGATTGAATAAAAGAAGAGAAGCCTACTGTGACGAGGCAAGAATTTTTATTCAGGTACATTTTATCAGAGAGCGAGGCAGTGATAAATATGCATTTAATGCATTATCACTTAAATCTGATTCTGAAAGAGATGAATGTAATGAATGGTATGCTGCTCATGGCAATCTTGATAATTTTCAAGATATTGTAAATATATATCTTGATGAAAATAAATTAAAATCACCAACTATCTGTTCGGAATATGGTTTAGAAGCAAGAATATTTTCCAAAGTGTCTGATTTAGCATGTCCTGTTGAAAAATGGGAAGCCATTGCCATATGCTTCGGACTTGATTTAAATATATCCGAGGCAAGGGCATTACTTAAAACCGTTGGATATTCCCTTATTAATTCTTCAGAAACTGATTTAGTTATCCGTTACTGTTTTGAAAATGATATATACAGAATTGAAGATATAAATTATATATTAGAGAAATTGTGTAAAAGAAAACTAAACCAGATTATTTAATAATTATGGTTAAAGTATTAAAATTATACATTCCTATTCAGATATAAATGCTGAATATCCTTTCTTTGCTTCATATACATCTGCCTTACTTACAGCCTCATGTGGTGCATGCATATTAAGTACCGCTACGCCGCTGTCTATTACATTCATTCCGTAAAGTGCCATAATATAAGCAATTGTTCCTCCGCCACCCTGGTCTACTTTACCAAGTTCTGCTGTCTGATATGCAACTTTATGCTTTTCAAAAATCTTTCGTACTATACCAATATACTCAGCATTAGCATCATTCGAGCCTGATTTGCCCCTGCTTCCGGTAAATTTATTAATCACTATGCCCTTTGATAAATATGCTGAATTCTTCTTCTCAAATACTGATGAATACGTCGGATCATATGCTGCACTTACGTCCGATGACAACATCATAGAATTAGCAAGTGTTCGTCTAAGTTTAAGTTCAGAGTATTCACCCATTCGTTCTAATACTTCTGCCAGTGTGTTTTCAAAAAATTTAGAACGCATTCCCGTAGCACCCACACTTCCAATTTCTTCTTTATCCACCAGAAGAAGGCAGGATGTCTTATTAACTTTTTTCTTATCAATCATGGCTGCCAGTGATGTATATGCACACACCCTGTCATCCTGTCCATATGCGAGAATCATGCTTGAATCCATTCCGGCATTTCTTGCTTTGCCTGCCGGTACTACTTCTAATTCCGCCGACATAAAATCTTCTTCTTCAAAATCATATTTATCTTTTATAATTTTTAAAATATTTTTCTTTACTGCATCTTTTTCTTCACCTGCGAGAGGTTTATTGCCGATTATTATGTTGAGATCTTCTCCCTCTATTACTTTAACACCTTTTTTCTCTAACTGTGTCTGTGCTAAATGTATTAAGAGGTCGGAAATAAATACTACAGGGTCATTATCTTCTTCTCCTATTACAATCTCTGTCTTTGTACCGTCAGTTTTTACCACTATTCCATGAACTGCAAGTGGAATTGTTACCCATTGGTATTTCTTAATTCCTCCATAATAATGAGTATCAAGATATGCAATTTCTGTTTCTTCATAAAGAGGATTCTGTTTCAAATCAAGACGCGGCGAATCGATATGCGCGCCAAGAATATTCATTCCTTCTTCAATTGGTTTCTTTCCAATATTGAATAACACAATGGATTTGTCCATATATGAACAATATACCTTATCTCCTGCCTTTAATTTCTTATCATTTCTGATTATATCATTAAGGTCTTTATATCCGGCTGCTTCAGATAATCGTATGGTTTCTTTTACACATTCTCTTTCTGTTTTACCATTATCAAGAAACTCCCTATAATTATCATTTAATTTTTCTAATTCTTCTAATTCTTTTTCCGAATACTTTTTCCAGCAATTTTCATTCTCCATAATCGTAATATATCCTTTCATTTTCTTATAATTAACACTTTATTATTAATAGATATACTTATCACCCGTTTTATACGCCTTCTAAATCAAAATCCGGTGTATATTCTCTTCTAGCGCTGCCCCTGTTCTGCATATAGCCGTTATCAATTCCGAGTCTTAATGCCTCTTCTACCACGCTATCATACTCAAAACTTGTGACAATTCTGTTAATTTCTTTAAAATCTTTGCTTTTATAAAATGGAGTGTACTGACTCATTATACTTATCAGATAACTCGCCCTGCCAAGATTTTCTGATATCCATTTAAGTATTTTCATAGAATCTTTTCTGCCTCCAGGAAGTACAAGATGTCTGATAATTACTCCACTTTTTAAAAGTTTATCAGGCTCACTTTCCCTTTCATAAAACACAGGACTGCCTGTTTGCCTTATCATCTCTGCAACTGCCTTTGAGGCATTTTTAAAATATTTGTCTGCACCTGAGTATTTTATTGATAACTCATCACTATAGTATTTTATATCCTGAAGATAAATATCCACATAACCTTCAAGCATTTTAAGTGTCTCTATGCTCTCATACCCTCCACAATTATATACTATGGGTATATTTAATTTATATTTAAGGTTATCAAGTGCTTTAATAATGAACGGCACATACATGGTTCCTGTTACCAGATTAATATTATTAGCACCTTTTTCTTTCAGTTCAAGAAAAATATTTTTAAGTCTATCCACACTTATCTCTTTGCCAAAACATTCATGTGATAACTGATAATTCTGACAAAAACAGCATTTTAGATTACACCCGCTGAAAAATATGGTTCCACTGCCATTTTTGCCGCTTATGCATGGTTCTTCCATATAATGAAGTGCTGCTCTGGCAATTTTCACTTTTGAACCGGAACCACAATATCCCACTCCATTTGTTCTGTCTGCTCCACATTTTCTTGGACAAAGATTACAATTTGTAATTAACATCTTAATCCTTTCATGCCGAAGTTGTTTTTTGTGAAGGCACTGCCATGAGAAATTCGCAAAGGCGATTTCTCATGTGCAATTTCAAGTTTGTGCTTCGTCACAAACTTGTGTGCGAAAAATATGCTGTCAAGCATATTTTTCACACTAACTCCATTCATTTATCTTAATATAACACCAACATTAAACGTTAATCCTTTATACTCTGAATGTTTATAATTCATAAAATCTTACCATACTACACTGATAACAATGAGAATTCTTCCAGATTCCATACTTTATCCACTAAATCTTCATAGAATTCAGGTTCATGACAAACTAAAAGAATTGCTCCCTTATACTCCTTAAGGGCACGCTTTAATTCTTCTTTTGCATCTACATCTAAATGATTAGTAGGCTCATCTAACAGTAAAATGTTAGTTTCCCTGTTAATAAGCTTGCAAAGTCTTACTTTTGCCTGTTCTCCACCACTTAATACTCTTACAAGGCTTTCTATATGCTTTGTTGTAAGACCACATTTAGCAAGTGCTGAACGCACTTCATACTGACTGTATGAAGGGAATTCCTCCCATATTTCTTCTATACAACTGTTTCCTCCCGGTATTATTTCCTGTGCAAAATATCCGATTTCAAGATAATCGCCTAAAGCTGCTTTGCCTGACAGAGGTTCTATAATATTAAGAACACTCTTTAAAAATGTGGTTTTACCTATGCCGTTTGTACCTGTAACAGCTATTTTCTCACCACGTTCCATTCTAAGATTGATTGGCTTAGAAAGTGGTGCATTCTTATCATAACCGATTACTAAGTCAGTTGTCTCAAAAACCACTTTACCTGTCGTTCTTGCATTCTTAAAATAGAATTCCGGCTTTGGTTTTTCTTTCTTCAGTTCTATTACGTCCATCTTATCTAATTTCTTCTGTCTTGACATTGCCATATTTCTTGTAGATACTCTTGCTTTATTTCTTGCTACAAAGTCTTTTAAATCATCTATTTCCTGTTGCTGTCTCTTATATGCTGATTCTAACTGTGCCTGTTTCATCTCATATACTTCCATGAATTTATCATAATCGCCCACATATCTGTTAAGTTCTTGATTATCCATGTGATATATAATATTCACAACACTGTTTAAAAAAGGAATATCGTGGGAAATAAGTATAAATGCATTTTCATATTCCTGTAGATAACGTTTAAGCCATTCTATGTGATTGGCATCTAAATAATTTGTAGGCTCATCTAACAAAAGTATGTCCGGTTTCTCAAGCAATAATTTACCAAGCAGTACTTTTGTTCTCTGCCCTCCGCTTAAGTCCATAACATCATGGTCAAGTCCTAATTCAATTAATCCCAATGCTCTTGCTACTTCCTCTACTTTTGCATCAATAGTATAGAAATCATGATTTGTCAGCGTATCCTGGATAGTTCCAAGTTCTTCCATCATAACTGTCATCTCTTCTTCTGATGCCTCACCTAATTTATCACAGATTTTATTCATCTGCTCTTCCATTTCAAACAGATAGGAAAATGCAGATTTTAAAACACTGCCAATTGTCATTCCCTGTTCAAGTACAGCATGCTGGTCTAAATATCCCACTCTGACATTTTTATTCCATTCAACTTTACCATCATCGGGCATTAACTTACCGGTAACAATATTCATGAACGTTGATTTTCCTTCACCATTTGCACCTACAAGCCCTATATGTTCTCCTTTTAATAATCTGAAAGAAACATTATTAAAAATTGCTCTATCGCCAAATCCATGGCTTAAATTTGTTACATTTAAAATCATTTTTATACCAATGCATCTCACAAATTCTCTTGTATTACTGCCACATTTGCAAATCCATGGACAAGATGCATATTTACCTTTCTGTATTTATCGTTTCCACAAAATATAGGTGCAATCGAATATCTCTCTGAACGGTATTCAATCACACCTAGCTTTTTTATTTTATTATTACTAATTTAATTCACCATCTGAAGCAGTGTTATTACCTGTTGTAGCAGGTTCTTCATATCCTTGAACTTTAACCATAACAGAAATTGCACATGTCCTTCCATTAGAATCTGTTACCATATATATAAGTTTTACATATCCGCCTCTTGCTGGTGTGTATGTTACTTCGTCAGTCCTTGAATCTGTTGAAGAATTATATATTGTTGCTTCAGTTATATAATTCTTATCTTCATCATATACCTTAGCTAACAGTTTCCATGTATTAGAGTCACTTCCTGATACACTTCCCTTAAAATATACATTTTCTGAAATATCTATTATAATATCATCGGTTGAAGATGTATTACCTTTTTCACTGTAACTGTTAGAATATCCAACACTTCCTGTTACATATGCACCGCCGCTTGATGATATCTTTGCATTAAATGAGAACTCACCTAATGTTTCAAATTCATTAAACTCTTTCATACTTTCTTCTAAACCTTCATCAGAATATTTTTCTTCTAATTCACTAATTGTCTTACAGAATACTTTATATTCCACTTTACTGTTTGCTGAAAGTTCGTCTTCTTCCGCTACATCGAAGATATAATTTTTCCCATCTAAAACTACTACTGTATAACCATGTGACTGATATTCTGATTCACCCATCTTCTCACCTTCGATATAGTAAGCCTCAATACCAATATTTCTCAACAGTACTGTAAATGCACAGGCATAATCTTTTGAATCACCCGATTTATTTTCAAAAAGCTTATTAGCCCTATATATAATCTCCATATCAAATTTTGACGTATATTCATATGATGAACAAAATTCATATATACTGTCATTATCTACATAAGAAGAAGATTTTACCTCATAGAAATACATCATATAATCATAAATATTTCTAACCTTCTCATATGTTGTCATATCTGACTTACATGTCATTTCTAACACTTTATTAATATTAGCATCTAACTTGCTGTGACCTGTTCTTAACTGGTCTAATTTTGCACCTTTGAGTAAATCTTTTACATCATCTGATATATTCTCATCTGTATTAGCACTAACGAAGAAATTATCCTGACTCTGAGGTGTTGTCTCCTCTTCCACTTTTACTGTTGTCTCTTCTTCCTCAACCGCCGAATCATTGTTGTTAAGCATTCCATATGCCACTATTCCATAGAAAACAGTAAATACAGCTATGGCAATTCCCATTCCTGCTATTATTCTGTTAACAAGCTGATTTCTGGTAAGTTTACCCTTTTGCTCATTAGCATCGGCATCATAATCTTCATCCGGATTATATTCTATTTCATCATAATCCTCTTCAACATCGACGTTTTCTTCATAATCTTCTTCTGTGACATCCTCTAATTCAATCGGTTCTTCATTGTCCACAAATTCAATCTCAAAATCTTCTTCGTTCATGTTTTCTTTATTTATCTTATCTTTTTCACTCATTATTTTATCCTTTTCTTATAACTCTGAACAGTTACTTTTTTTATAAAATTACATTACATCCTATTGTATTATATTTTGCTCAACTATTCAAGAATTTTTCCAATAATCGAAAAGAAAATAAATAAACACAGGTTTGTAACTACTATGCACGCTCCTGTTGGATATGAATAAATGTATGAAACTATCACACCTGATACAAAACATATTACAGATATTATTCCCGAACTGATAATCACTGTTTTAAAGTTTTTAAATATTCTCATTGATGTTAGCGCCGGAAATATTATCAGACTCGAAATAAGCATTGTTCCCATTATTCTCATTCCCACAACTATGGTAACCGCTGTTAATACGGCAAGCATCGTATTATAAAATCCTGTTTTAATTCCTGTTGCTTTTGCAAAATTCTCATCAAATGTTATGGCAAAAATCTTGTGGTAAAATATCCCAAATATACTTAGTACCACTACTGCTAATGCCACACTTATGTACACATCACTTCCGCTCATTGCAAGAACACTTCCAAACATATAACTGTTCAAATCCATATTAGAACCATTTGAGGCAGCATTTACTATAACACCTATAGCAATGGAACTGCTTGAAATCAGGGCAATGGCCGAATCACCTTTTATCTTTCCATTCTCACTTAATCTTAACAAAAAGAATGCCGCAATTACAACAATCGGCATGGCTACCGTAAGCGGTGCTGCATTTAATGCAACAGCAATTGACAATGCACCAAAACCAACATGTGATAATCCATCACCAATCATTGAATATCTTTTTAACACAAGTATTACGCCTAACAGAGCGGCACACAAGGCAATTATGCTGCCCACGATAATTGCCTTCTGCATAAATGTATATGAAAACATTGTTATAATTTCATCTATCATAATTCAAAAATTCTTTTCCTTCCATACTTTTTATATATTCTTCCTTAGTTCCGAAAAAATAGTCGTTTTCTCTCATATGCAGTATTTTATTAGAATACTTCATAGCATTTTCTATATCATGTGACACCATAATAATTGTAATATTATCTTCCTTGTTAAGTTTTGATATTATCTCATAAAACTCAGATGTAACAAGAGGATCTAAACCTGTAATCGGTTCATCTAAAAACAATAATTTATCAGTTGCAAGAAGTGCTCTTGCTAATAACACACGCTGTTTCTGACCACCGGAAAGGTTACCAAAAGTTTTCTTAGACAAATCTGTTATTCCTAATTTCTCCATTATTTTCTTCACATTTTTTTTCTCTTTAGAAGTATAGAATGGTCTGAAGCCAATATTAGTAAGACATCCCGATAAGATAACCTCGTATACTGAAGCAGGAAAATTACTCTGGGCTAATGTATGCTGTGGCAGATACCCCACATTTTTTATTGACATGCCTCCCATAAATGTTATCTCACCCTTTTTTATTGGAACTAATCCAAGTATTCCCTTTATCAGTGAACTTTTCCCTGAACCATTTTCACCAACAATACTTACATAATCTCCCGCACATACATTCATACTTACATTTTCAAATACATTTACTCTGTCATATGCAATTGTAATACCGGTACATTCTAACTGCACTTCTCTGCTCTGTGTTTTTCTGTTTTTTATATCTTTATTCTGTATATCTTTGCTTTGCTTATATTTTCCCTGCGTTTCTTTATACATTGTCTGTCTCCAATTCTATTGGTAATAAAGTCCCTCTTTTAAGTTATCTAAGTTCTGCTTCATCAGACTCAAATAGGTAGCACCATTATTAAATTCTTCTTTTGAAACATTATGACAGGAATGAAGTAACAGTTCCTTTGCACCTGATTCCTTACTTATTGTATCTGCCGCTTTATGATTAGATAACTCTGCATAGAAAACCGCCGGTGCATTGTCTGATTTAACCGCATCTACCATTTTAGCAACTAATTTTGCACTTGGTTCTGTCTCCGAAGAACATGAATCATATGCTGATACATAATCAAGCCCATATTCATTTACAAAATAATACATTGCAAACTTATCAGCAAAATAAAGTGTCTTAATATCTGCATTGTCAATAACTTCTCTTAACTGTTCATCTAAATCTGATAATTCATTAAGATATGTTTCCCCATTTGCTTTATAATAATCTGCATTTTCAGGATCAATTTTAACCAATTCATCTACAATACTTTGTACCATTTTCATGGCATTAACCGGACTTGTCCAGATATGTGGATCATATACATGCTCATGCTCTTCTTCATGTTCCTGTTCTTCTTCACCATGTTCGTCATGCTCATCTTCTGTTTTTGTGAGTTTTATGCCTTCTGAAACATCAAGTATATTAACATCTTTTTCAAGGCTTGAAATAATCTTAGCAGCCCATGTCTCCATATTGTCCCCTGTATAAATAAATAAATCGCTTTCGTTAATATCTACAATATCTGAAGGTGTCGGGTCATAACTATGCGCTTCAACTCCGGGTGATAAAAGCAATCTAACATCCGCCTTATCTCCTGCAATCTGTTTAGCAAAATCATATTGAGGAAAAAGTGTTGTCACAATACTTAGTTTACCATCTTTTTTATCTAATTTGCCACATGAAACTGTAGATAAGATCATTGTACATATTATCGTAAATATCATTAATTTTCTTATAATCTTCTTCATTCTATCCTCCATACCTGAACAGGTTTGTTTCTGCAATTCAAAAGTCAGGTATGAAATTGAAACTCAGTTTCAATTTCATACCTGACTATAATATAACGTATTTTTCTCTTTGTCAATAATAAATTGAAACTCAGTCTCAATTTATTATTAACTATTCTTTTTTTTGCACTTCTCACACAAACCATAAAATACCGTTTTACTGTTGTCTATCGTAAAATTGTGCTCATTGAGTATGTGTTCATTAATCTTGTCCATAAAATTACATGATACATGAAAAAGTTCTCCACATTCACTGCATTTTAAATGATAATGCTCTCTACACTTACAATGCCCATCATTTCCTATAAACTGATAACAAGCCCCCTGCCCATCTTCTATATTATATTTTCTTACAATATCCTGTTCCACAAGGGCATCTAAATATCTGTAAACTGTTGACTTTCCTACCGGTGTATCATTATTTTTAAGATACTCTAATATATCATCTGCCTTGATATGTTCTCCTTCCGATTCTGACAGACATTTTAGAATCAGTTCTCTCTGCTTAGTATTATATTTCATGAATAAATAATCCACTCCTTAGTTTAGGCTCAAACCATGTTGATTTAGGCGGCATCAGTTTGCCTGCATCTGCCACACAGAATAATTCCTGTATAGATGTTGGATACATGGCAAACGCCACTTTCATATCCAACTCACATCTTCTCTCTAATTCCTTCAAGCCTCTTATTCCACCGATAAAATCCACTCTCTCATCAGTTCTCGGATCATCTATTCCAAGTATTGGGCATAATAAATTATTCTGTAAAACCGAAACATCTAATCCTTCTACGGCATCATCACTTAATATACTTTCTTTTGCCTTAAGTGAGAACCAGATACCATCAAGATACATTCCTACTTCTCCTTTAACTTTTGGTTCATAAGGTATATTACCCATATTCTCAACAATAAATGCCTCTTTAACTTTTCCCATAAATGCTTCTGCTGATAATCCGTTTAAATCTTTAACAACACGGTTATACGGCATAATCATTAATTCCTGTTCCTGAAATAATACCGAAAGAAAATAATTAAATTCTTCTGTTCCATCATAATCCGGATTGGCTTCTCTTCTTTTTAATCCGACTTTAACTGCCGATGCTGCTCTATGATGACCATCTGCAATATAAATGCTGTTAATTCCTGCAAATTCATTTTCAATAGTATTAATGTCCTCATCACTATCGATTATATATCCCACATGGCTGATTCCATCATCTGCCACAAATGAAAATATTGGTTGTGTCTCTTTTACCTTTACAATCACTTCTGAAATCTTTTTATTTTCTCTATATGCTAAAAAAATCGGTCCTGTCTGCGCATTGCATATATCCACATGTCTTATTCTGTCAACCTCTTTATCAGCTCTTGTGTTCTCATGTTTTTTAATTACATTATTAAGGTAATCGTCAATGCCTGCACATGCCACAATGCCCGTCTGTGTTCTTCCATTCATGGTAAGTTCATAGACATAATAACACTTCTTTCCTTCTTTAATATATACCCCATCATTCCTCATGTCATCTAACAATTCTTTTGCTTTAGCATACACTCTGTCATCATATGTATCTACCGTATCATCAAACTGCGTCTCTGCTCTGTCAATTCTTAAGAAAGAATATTTTTTTTCCTTTACTGCTGTACATGCTTCTTCACGATTATATACATCATATGGAAGTGCTGCTACCTCCGCAGCAAGTTCTTTAGTCGGTTTAATACATTCAAATGCTTTAATAACTGCCATTGTCTGAACTCCTTTTCTTACTGTAAATTTGACTTTATTCTATTATTAATAAAATAATATGTCAACCGGTATAGCACATAAAAATTAACTATAGCAAAAACGTAGTATTACTGTCGTTTTGCAAATTTCATAAAATCACCAATACTTTTTCATATATCCCATAATTTCTTCTTCACTCAAATTATATTTATCAACTATTTTCTTACTTACAACATCCTTTGCAATTCCAAGTTCTTTACACGTCTCAATTAAAATAGAGATGCCTTCTTCTCTTCCTTCTTCTCTTCATTCTTCTCTTCCCGCTTCTCTTCCCGCTTCTAATGAATCCCTCCGCTCCATCTTCATATGTTCTTTAAAATCATATTCTGTCAGCAACACTTTACACACATCATTCCTATTCTTTTCTAAATATGATTTTAGTATATCATTTTCAATACAGTATATGCAAGTCTTATTGATTGCCTCTTCTAATGATTTTGTTTTTGTTTGATTTTTTCTTAATATATTAATAAATTCAGAATATTCATATAGTTTTTGACAATGCTTCATTAATTCTTCATTATGCCCTGCATTTATATTTATTATAGTTGCCTCTAATTCCAAACATCCATTTTCACTTTCAAAAGCTTCACTCAATCTCATTTTCTCAATATCATTTATTTCCCTTAATCCATTATAAAAAACCACATATTGAGGCGTTGGTAATTGAATCAATTTACTTCCATAAATATTAAGATTATTTTCACTAATAAAAGCCTGATAAATTGATGCAATATAAATAAGACCTCTTATTGGCATATTGGGGCAATATGTTGATTGATGCTCATAAAGATTCAAATCACTTCCCACAATAAATGAACAATCATTCTTTATAATTTCTGTTTATTTTAAATCTGTCAATTTGTTTTGAAATTCAACTCTTTTCCTTAATCTCAAGTGTATTTATCCCCTTAATATGCAATCTTCTGTTTTTCCTATTAAGCATTCACGCCTCCTGTTACGTTGTATTTATACTTATTATATCACTATTTAATTTGATGTGCAACAATTTTATTTTAATATAAAATTGTTATTTTTCGACAATTTAATCAGACTATTGAACAAAGCAGACAAATCCACATCAGCACTCTAACTCCATCACTCATAATGGAGTTGCTCCACTTTTTGCACCGAATGAGTTGCTTTGCATAATTTCCTATACATCAAAAAACTTTTGCTAAACAGAATATTTATCTGTTTAGCAAAAGTTCTCTGCATATTATCTTATTTAAAACAACACAATTATTTAATTACTCTTACTTTAATAACACCTTCAATTTCCTCAATTGCTTTAACAACTGAATCTGAAACTGCTGCATCAAAATCAAGCATTGTGTATGAATAATCGCCTCTGCTCTTATTTGTCATATCAGAGATATTAATGTTCTCTGCTGCAAATGCAGATGTAAACTGTCCTAACATATTTGGAATGTTCTTATGACAAATCGTTACACGTGCTGCTTTACTGCAAATTCCCATATCGCAATTTGGATAATTAACAGAATTCTTAATATTACCATTCTCCATAAAATCCATTATTTCATTAACTGCCATTATTGCACAGTTATCTTCTGACTCTTCTGTAGAAGCTCCGATATGAGGAGTAACTACTGCACCTTCCATGTTAACAGATAATGTGTTAGGGAAATCTGTCATATATCTTTTAACTTTTCCTGATTTAAGTGCCACAGCCATTGCTTCTTCATCAACAAGAATATCTCTTGCATAGTTTAAGATAACAACACCATCTTTCATCATTGCAAATGCTTCTTTGTTAATCATTCCCTTAGTGCTGTCTAACAATGGAACATGAATTGTTATGTAATCACATTCTTTAAATATTTCCTCTGTTGTAGCAATATGCTTAACACTTCTTGATAAATTCCACGCTCCTGCGATTGAAATGTATGGATCATAACCATATACTTCCATACCAAGCGAAATTGCTGCATTAGCAACCTGAACACCAATTGCTCCAAGACC